>NZ_JANRHN010000044.1:0-24053 GCF_024733745.1 Bacteroides sp. ET225
TCCCGACGTTCCTGACCTGTTCCGGAATCTTCGCTATCGCCGTTTCAAGCGTGTATTCGTTTGTGCCGCCAATGCCTGCACCGGGGTGAAAGACCGAAACGTTATATTCCGTCGTCATTTTGTTAATATGTCCGGTCAGCACCTTGTTGGAAAGGGCCCTTTCGGATATATTGGAAAACTCCTTGTCCACAAAATGCTTGGAAAGGTTTTCTGCGCTGATTTTCCTTCCCTTACTCAATTCTACAAAGTCACTGTCAGAACACTCCGCCGTTTCGGACAACTGGTCCAAAGTCAAAGAGTTCGTTTTCAACGCCTGCAACACACCGGCTACTATTTCCTGCTTTTCCTGTTCTGTCATATCATTTTAGGTTTATTGTCATTTCCTTCATCAATGCTTCTGAATGTCATGGAATCCACTCTTCTCAAATAAAACTGTACGCGCTCTTTCAATTCGGGATCCAGAATATTGACAGGGCGCAATGCCTGTTTGAACACGTACGACTTCAATCCCTCTACAAGAACATTCATTTCCGGAACACTCGATTCCGAACGGACATACCTTCTTCCGTCAACATAAAAGAACGCACAGCACAATATCCGGTTGAGCTTTTCAGCGAACCAGACAGGACACCCTGCAGGTCCTCCAAGAGTAAGCGTCTTCTGCATGTTCTCCATGCCGTATATATCCAACACGTCATTTTCCGACGTCGTGTATTGTTCGTTGTCAACCCCGAAAATCCAGTCGTCGTCCTTAAATCCGCCCGGAACACGGAAGTCAAAGAAATAGGGCATCCCGTCAATCACAAAGACGGCATCTCTCCTGAGCCTGTTGGTGAGGTTTGAATACTGTATCAGCACCGTGTCCTTGATATTCCGCGTAATTCTGAACGGCTCGCTTTCCATTCCATTCACACCAACAACATATATGCCTTCATAAAGGCCGAAAAGTTCGCGGAAAAACAGAGTTTCCCCAGAATTCATCTTCCAAGAGAGCATGGCTATTGCAGTCCTTGTCCCATGCAATACGTCATGCAGATACACTTGCGGAGACATGTTCCCGTCCGTGGAGATAACCTGCAATAGAATGCGGTCTTCAGGAGAGAATGTCTGTACGTATCTGCTTTTTATCCCGGTAGAGTCAGTAGAGGGATTGAAGAACAGCGGCGTAAAAGGGCTTATTCTGTACATGTCAACACTCAATCAATTCATATTCCAATTTTTCGTCACGGCCGACCCCTATATCCAGACCGCTGACGAATCCTCTGCATGTCCGGCCGTTCCACTCAAATTCCACATATCCGCTCCAGTCTTCCGGAAGCGACATGTCATTTGTGCTCACCTTGATGTCCCCTTCACGGAAAAGCGGGTTCTCAAGCGAAAAGTTCCTGTATATCTGCCTTGAATCAATCATGATGCCTTCAAGGACATTGCTTGACGCATATATCAGCGACGGGGCGAACGAAGCGAGATACCTTTCATTCGCAGATACCAGAAACTGGGGGGCAAGAGAAGCATTAAAGACGGTATCGGTAAACACACCCGACACGGACACGCTGCGGTCCGGTTTATAGCACTCCTCCCCTTCGTCCGCCGCAACAAGAAAAACATTGTTGTCGCTCTCCGTATCGGAAGTGTCCTCGTTCCGTTTCTGTGCAAGCTCCTGGAATCCGTAGCTGTCCGCACGGTACGGACAAAGAAAATCCAATGTCTGCTCCTTCAGGTTCAGTCCGGTGGAGTAGTTCATTGTCCTGTTGAACTCGTCCCTGCCGTTGTTGCCCAAGTCATATTCCTGATCTTCATATCCGACCTTCACATCCGAATAGATGCGCTGTGCGGAAACGGAATATGAAGGCTCGCCGGTTATCTCCAGCCTCTTGGCCGGCTTGTCTGAAAAAACAGAGCTTCTCGGAACGAACCGCACGACATACCTTCCCCCGCCGCCACTCCTCGGAACATCCGTTCCCCCGCCGCTTCCCCTTTCCGGAAGGTCGGGTACGGTACCGGAATACATGAGCAGCCGGTTTCCGGAAACGGCGACATAGCACATTCCTCCGTCATACAGGCTTTCATCGGACATATCCACAAACACGGCTCTCGGATTGAGCCTTCCGTCCTTCTGGTACGATTCCGAATCAGGAAATATCCCGTAATATCCGCCGTCGTCGCCATGATAGAGAAACCTGCCGTCCTGGCGGCCGCACATTATCCGGCTGCGGTCAAGAGTCCCGCTGAAAGTGCCGCTGTCGGAAACGCTCCCGGAAAGAAATCCTCCGAATGCGGCAAGATGATTATATCTCGCCAGATCAAGGGTTCGGAGAGTATAGTCCTCCAGACGCTTGTTCGGAGTATCGGTTATATAGAACTTTCCGCCTACAAGGTCAAAGAGAACGTTATCGTCGTTTACTTCATATGTGAGCAGATTGAAGATAAAATACTTGTCCGATGTCGGAAAAAGGCCGAGATAATAGAAGCCGTCGCTTCCCAGTCCGGCAAAATACCAGTCTTCGCAATACTCTACCCTCACCAGACTGACTCCGTCCGGCATCGTAACATTGTTATCTTCCTTATAAGGCAAATCGGAACTCGTTTTCCCGTAACGGCAGACTTCATCGGCATCAACGGCGATATCTTCGACTTCATAATCCTCCGAAACATCCGTACCACCTCCGTCATCCCCTCCGGAACCGCCGTCTCCGATATCGCCTCCGGCATCGTCAGGCTCTATCACATACACAAGTCCGGCAACGGTTTCCAGGAACTTGCTGAACTCTCTGAAAGAAGTGCGCAGTTTAGCTTCTGAAAAGTTCCGGATCGATTCACCGGCAACCAGAAGGACATTGTCCGACATCGAACGGATATCCCCCCTGACATACTGCGACATGCCCATTTTGCCTATAAGCGCATCCAGCACGGACAAAGGCTTCACCACATCGATATAGCTTATTTCACCCGTACTTTTCCAGCGCACACTTCCAAGATCGTAGAACCTGAACGAACATACTCCAAGACTGGTTACCGATATGAACTGGAGCCGGTGAAGGCACAGCTGGAGCCTTTCCCCGGGAACGAGCCCGACGGAAAAGCCGGACATGTGTCCTATCTGGGCAGACGCCACCTGCACCGGATCACCCGAAACAGGAATCCTGTAGACGGAAACCATCAGGTCAGCAACGCTTCCCGTCACCTTGTTGGCTGCCTCAACCTCAATTCCGGCAAAATCCACATCAAGCGTCACATCACGGTTAGCCTCAAGGAAACAACTGTCCCTGTTCCTGTTCGGCTCTGCCGTCAACCATGAAGAACTCATGTCTATCTTTCCGGACAACGCTTCCGTCTGGTCATGAAATGTCACGTCACCCTCAAGCTGCACGTCAGTTTCGGCATACGACACCGGAGGGAAGTAATATACATAGCCGCTGCAGTCATAGTTTTCCCTGACAGTGTATGATTCATCGTCCACGGAACTTCCGGCAAAGACGAAACGTGCCGTTGACAGCAGGCGCACCCCGTCAAACCTCAGACGTTTCGTTTCCTTTATTTCAGAAACCGGAAGTTCGAACTTTGTGCCGTTGTTGGCTTTGAGAACGGCGGCGACCGAATTGTCCAGACAGCCGATTTCCGCCGTATATGTGTCGCACTTGAATGTGGAAAAATCGAACGGACATTCAAACAGAAGGCTGTATGTCCAGTCCTCGTTAAGGCTGTACACGGCGAACGCTCCGACAGACTTCAGCCTGTTGCGGCCATAATACTCGACAATCCTGTCCCGCGCATCGCCGACAAGGCTGACGGAACTTCCGCATTTCCGTATCACACCGCCATAGTCCGAACGGACATAGGACATCTTCAACTCGTCAAGATTCGATATTTCTGAAGAGATGTCCACACATGAGGGGGAGTTGATGTCCACACTGTCATGCCCCAGAACCATATAATACTTGCACTTCATACCAGCGGATATTTCGTTTCAAGCAAATATAAGGAAATAGGGAACATCATTACGGTTTCCCCTGTTTCTTGAATCCGTCCGCCCACTGCCATTCGAGCATAAAATTTTATATATCAACAACTTGCAAACAGAAAGTTCGTCTGACCATTTTGCCGGACAGACAGCGCATCTCCGGCAATCCAGCCTCCTGCGGCAATGCCGCAGGAGGAGGACTTCAATAAATCGTCACGAGGTTCTCAATCCTGAAACATCTGAATTCAGACTTGTCCACGTCATAATAAGTGAAAGTCCTGTATCCCGGCTTCGCCACCCTTTTCCCATACGGAAGATTATGCAAAGTCCCGTTCGCATGTCTGACGGTTCCGTCAATCTTCTGATAGGCGAACCTGACGATGCCGGCTCTCATCCGCTTAGCGAGCCTGTAAAGTTCCCATGCCTTCATAAGACAGACCGGCCAGGCTTTTCCGGTTGATTCCGCAAGCCGGTGCGCATACATCATGACTCTTACTCTGAACCCTTTCTTTTCCATAATGACAATAATTTATATGTTTGACTTCCAATTCATTACATCTATAAAGATAGTTCAGAATATCCGTTTTTGCAAACGGAAACTTCGCCATGACAAACGGACAAACCATTATTAACTTTTGAATGACAGACGTTTCCTTATCATGTTCCTCGCATATGAAATCCGGCTCCGGACCGTCCCGCAGGGTATTTCCAGCTCATGCGCTATCTCATCGTATGAATACCCTTCCGCATACATGAGGGCGCAGTCCACGGCACAGGACACTTCCCTGCATTCCTCTATTATGCGTTCCAGTTCGTTCACCAGAAGCATGTCGTCCGCACTTCCCGGCGAGGCCACGACGGAAGCCCTTTCTTCGGATTCGAACCTCACCGACGAATTGCGGTTATATGAGGTTATGTACGTATTCAGCATAATCACGCTGCACCACGGCCTGAAAGACCTTCCTGGATCAAACTTCCCCTTGTTGCACAGAATCTTGCATATCGTCTCCCCTGCAAGGTCTTCCGCATCCATCGCATTGCGGCAATACTTCTTCGCCAGTCCCAGTATCCACCGATACTGCTCAACCACGGTCTGCTCCAGTTCCATGCCCGCGGCGTATTTCCATCCTGAATCCGGATTCGTTTCTCTGCCTTTCAACGGACTTCCTGAGAGATTCTATAAGGAAGTCCGGATTTCCGGCAAGGTCATGAAGCATACCAATGATTACGTCACATTTCCTTTCTATACGGGCAAGGAAAAGGCCCGCTTCAACTTTATTTTCCATGTCTTCTACGATTATTAGTGTAACCGTTGTTACTAAGGACACGGAAAATAATTCGGTACGGAATCAAAAAAACGGGCGAGAATCCCCTCCGTCACCTGCGGCGGAGCCTTCCCTTTATCTCAACGTCAGCCTGATGCAGCATGTTCGCATAGATGCCCGCAGTAGTGGTCCTCGGATCGATATTCATCTTGAAATAGGTCATGAGGAAGGCAATCTCCCTGTCAAACGAGTTTCTGACCTCATCCGGTGTCCGCCGGACATTCCCGGAGCCTTCACTGCTGTCGTCGATGCGTTTCTGAAGATACCGGACCTCCGCAAGGATACGGCCGACCCTTTCCTGCATCTCCTTATGTCCTCTCTCTTTATATCCCATTTCCGAAAGCAGGGTAGCGACATCATCATCCGCATTGAGGGAAAGCAGCGCGTTCATGATCTTCGCGACCGTCATCCTGCATTTCAGCTTGACCCGTTCCTCCTTGTCCATCAGCGCGGCTTCCGTTCCGGAAGGGTTCACTATGCACTGATAGGAATAGAGCAGGTCTGCCGCTACCCTGTCAAGTTCCGGACCTTCCTCTTCGCCTTCTTCAAGCAACACCTTTCTGTTCCCACATACCATCTCTATGAAATCACAGAGAGGAAGCCTGCTCAATGTGTCTGTCATATCCTCGTCCTTTTATACAGTTCATACTGCGCAGCCCGTGCGTCACGGTGCTGGCTCTTCATCAGCATACGCACATCCTTGCGCAGACCTTTCATCTCACGGCTGAGACCGCTGTAGTCATTCACTACAACGGTTCCGGAACTGTTGTCATTCACCAGATACGGGATATCGGAACGCACGTCATCCCACCTTGTGATGTCGCTGATGTCCGGAAAGACCTCCGCGCCTTTCGGCAGGTCTACAAGGGTCGGCCTGTCAGGGGTAATCCATGAACTGCCGCCGAAAACGACAAGCTCCGGCCTTCCGCCATCCCCGACAACCGCCAGCCCTCCCACGTGTCCCCCGGCTTTCGTGCCTTCCTTGTATGCCGGAATGGGAGTGGCCGCAATGGTGGCCACCTGAACGGCTCCCATAGCAGCGACAACAGCAGCCATAACAGCTCCAAGAACAGGTCCCAATTGCCATGCTTCCATTATACCACGTGCCGTTGCAATTCCAGTCTGTGCAATCTGCACGGCTTTATCCCACTTAGCCTGTTTCTGCTGCAACTGCACTTTCTTTTTCTCAAGTTCCTCATTCTTCCTTGACGTTTCAACTTCAGCAGCTCTTTTCCTCGCTTCCGCCTCTTCTTCTGAAATGGCTCCGCTCTCGGCCAGCGCGTCGGCACGTTCCACTTCGGCATTGTAGGCTTCCTCGTTGGCTTCCTGCTGATTTTCCAGTTCTTCGATGTCACGCTGATACATCGTAGAAGCGAAGTCGGCAATCGTGGAAAAGGCATCCATAGCAATGTTAATGCTTTTCTGGATTCTTTCATTCCGTTCATCCTCCATATCCTCTTCCTTTTTCTTTACTCTTTCCATTTCATTTATCTCTGCATCAGCTTCAGCCTTTGCCAAATCCTCTTTCGCCTTCTGCAACTTTTCGGCTATGGCTTCACGTTTATCAGCATTCAATTCCTCGACTGACAATTGTTCCTCCAGTGAAGACACTGTAGCCTTGGCTGTATCAATGGCGTATTTTTCTGTAAGCATTGCTTTCTCATTCTCGTATTCTTCCCTGCTGATCAGACCGGAAGCAAAAGCCTTTTCCATTTCCTTCATCTCGGAATTGTACTGGGCATTGCGTACAACCTGCTGAGCCGCCGCCGATTTGGCGATTTCCTCAACTTCATCGGCCGCATACTCTTCATAAAGCTTACGTTTCTCGTTCAAGTATTTCTGTTCGATAAGGCTTATATCCGCACCGTTGCTTTCAGCCGCTTCAATCTCAGCCTCTTTCTGCCTTTCCAGTATTTCAAGACGTACAGACAATTCCTCTTCACTGCCCTTCTCCACTGCGGCCAGACGGTTCTGAAGGTCAGTGTCAATGCGTACCTTCTCATAGCTTTCCGAAGCCTCCGCCAGCTCTTTCTCCATTTCCTGCTGAAGGGACTTGCGCAGTTCAATTTCGGCCGAAGAGTTCCCCTTCACCTCACTTATCCGCCGTTCATATCCGTTCCTGATTGTCGCGAGTTCCTTTTCCAGCCCTTCCTCCATGAGTGCGATGCGGGATTCCTGCAGGGATTTCTCAGCCTCGATACGGCCCTCCTTCTCTTCGTCCGTCTCTTTAATATCATCATTCGTTTTCTTCGTACCAGTATTACCGATCGAGCTCAAATCCTGCAACTGCTTTTCAAGAGAAGCCTTTATCCCAGTTCCTTTAACCAATTTATCCAATGCATCGTCAAGTTCGCCTTTAATGACACCAATATCCCTTCCACCGACAACAGCCTCAGAACCTCCCCACAGAAAATTCTTCCAGAACTCTTTCCACCTTCCACGCTCTTTTTCGCCATATTCGATACGAAGCCTGTCATAATCACTCGAAGCCTCGGACAAGAAGCGTTCATTTTCCGACAACAGTTTTTCTATATCCTTTTTTCGGCTTTCCAAAGCGGCCTTGTACGCTTCGCTCTCATCCATTCCCTGATACTCGACATAAAAACCTTTGACAGTATCTATGCCCTTTCTGTTGGTTTCAAAAGCTTTTTCCCCCGTAGCCGCGCCCTCCCGTTCCGCCTGTTCCAGAACTTTGTATCTTTTTTCATCGACGGATGTGCGCAGTTTGTTTACCTGGCCGATAAGGTCTGTCAGGACAGTATTGACAAATGTCTTTATTTTCACCGTCATCGTTTCGAACGAACCGCCTGTCGCATCGAACAATTCAGCTACCGCAACGCCCAGTTTCTTTTGGGATTCTATCATGTCCTCCTGGGCCTTTCCGAGTTCCCCGGCTTCCTCCTTCACATCGCCAAGACTGGTCTTGATGTCCTTCAACGTCCGGATGTACTGCAATCCGGCATCCTCTCCCGGACCGCCGAAAATGTCGGCGAGTGCGGCGCCGACCTCAGCGGAAGACTCCGGCAGTTCGTCCAGCCGTTCCGAAACCATCCGGATAATGTCGAAGGTGGTCTTCTGCCCCGTCCTCAACTGCTCCTGAACCTCATCGGCGGATATGCCTATGCCTTCCAGCGCGGCGGCGGTAGCGTCCGTCATCTCACGGATACGGATGTTCCCTTCCTTGATGACATCCACTCCCTTGTCGGAATATATGCCGGACTTCGCAGCCTGTGCGGTAATGGCTATAAAGGCCTCGGCAGATATGCCCGCCTCCCTGAAATACGCAGGATATTCACGCAGGGTGTCCAGAAACTCGCCGTTCGCGTCAGCGCCGGCTATGAAACCGTCCCTGATCAGCCCGATTGATTCCTCCGCCGATATGCCGAACTGCTTGGACAGCGCATTCGCCCCGACAAGGACTTCACGGAAATCCTTGTTATAGAAATCGGCCACAGACTGGACTTCAGTTCTGTAAGCCTTCAGGTCATCCCCTGATTTCTGAGTGAACTGCCGGGTAAGCCTCGTGGCCTCCGTCAGTCCCTTGTTGTAGTTCACCCACCATCCGATGCCTGCTCCGGCAGCCCCGGCAGCTCCAAGTCCCAACAGCCACTTATTCTGGAATATCTTTCCTATACCGGACAATCCTTCAAGCATACTTCCAGCATTACCAAGAGATTGAAGGGAATCACCAAAACTTCCTGATATGATTCCAAAGCTGCCCATAGAATCATTAAGATGGTTTAGTTCCATCCATGCAGCCTTAACCTCTTCCTTGTAATTACCGATGGTCATCTTCTGCTGCGTGTACCGGTCACTGTTACGCTTAATGTAATCTGTGTTTACGCCTATGGTAGAATTCAGCTTACCGAGCGTATTCCTGTAATCCTCATCAGTATCACGAACAAGCCTGACAGCCTGACGCAATTTCTTATTAACTTCATTTGCTTCCTCAATGCTATGCACTTCCTTATCGGATAGCGAAATCGCTTCCTTGATTATCCTGATGCGCTCCTCCTCGGTCATGGTAGCAGACTTTCTTGTAGTGTTCGCAGCTTTCTGGGACTTATTCATTGCCTCCTCAGCCTTTGCAGCCTGCTGCATTGCCTTTGATGCTTCTGCTGATGCCTTAGACAATTCCTTAACCTCTTTTGTACTCAGATTTTCCGCATCTGCTTTTTCCTTTATCTTCTTCATAAGTTGTTCGGCAACCTCAGATTGTTTTCTGAAAGCTTCAGTCAATGAATCAGATGCAGATGATACATTACGCATCTGGGTATTATAGACATTCTGCAACTTGTCAAGGTCTCCCTTACATCTGACTTCAATTGTCAACCCTTTAGCAAGTTCCTTTGCCGCTTTGGCATAGGTACCCTTTATTTTTCTTATCTTCCCATCCAGTTCTACTAATTTCTTGAACGATTCCTCATCAACGAAATCTTTTAATTTAATATCTGCCATTACAAATAATGTTTATATTCAACAATAGTACCATATATCTCTGTGCCTTCTTTATCAAAGGCATACGTACCGTCTTTCTTCCGGTATATCACATAGACACACCCTTCCATGACGGCTGCCTTCTTGGCAAGCATGGCTACATGCTCATAATCAGACATCCTTTTCTTATTCTCGCAACTGCATCCCATCAGAACCCATACTTTTTAAAGAAACTACCGACAAACGGCTCAAGCAATTCAATAATTATATATTCCCTGGCATCCATACCAAGGTTAAGGATATTGTCACCGTACTTCCTGACTATGTCCGGACCATCTGAAAAACCTACTGTATTGATTGAAACTTTTCCACCATTGACCGTAGCACGGATACTCTCATGAAACGTACCAGTGATATACAGGTTAGGGATATCCACAGGTCGTGGTGGCAAGTTAAGGCGCGGACTGGTTACAGGTGGAGTTAATTTCTTCTTCCATTCGATATAACCGTCCGAATCGTGGTACCATCTTCCCTTTATATCAAAGAATGGATCATCAGAGTATGAAGGTCTAAGGCTGTTGGTGTCACCATCCAGTCCCGAATACAACTGTTCGCCTATCAAATCTTCAACAACAGATTTGTTTTGCGTCAAGCATTCGGCAACAACATTCTCTAGTCCAGCCACTATACTATGAATAGAATGTTCCAGTTTCTCAAAATCAGCCATAACAATAAAAATAAAGCCGGACTAATGCCCGGCTCAGTTACTTACCAACTACTTACTTGTCTCGGCAGCGGCTACCTCCTGTTTAGGCTTGCCAACGATACTGTCATATACATCAGACAGTTTCTTTTTCCTGTCGTTCTCCTTTATGGATTGCCACAGTACGCCGATATGGTTCTCAATAAATTTTTCCTTGGTGACCTTCTTAACCTCGGCCACAACAAAGGTTACTCCATCTACTCTCATGCTGACACTTTTACAATTTTGACAAATTCAACCCATTTGATATCGTTAGTGTACAAGACAGACGGCTGTTTCACTGAGATTTCGCCCTCACCAGGAGTAATGGTGAGATAACCATCCTCATACGAAGCTGATGTAACCCCATCAAAGACCCCAGATGCACCTGCGGACAAAGCAGTGGCAAATTCAGCAGTTCTGTCATAACCGCCGACGCATTCAATAATCTTGAATTTGTTATTCTCATCTTCAACAAGCATGACCTCAGTCAATCCCTTAATCACATTCGCCGGATTGAAATCCAACTTTAAGTAGTCAAAGTTCAACTGGCTATCTTCTGCATCCATGTGGCAGAAGTTTACCGTCATACTTGACTTCGCACTGCTTGTGCTGAACGGTGTGGCACCTGGATATACTGTTGACATCGGAATTCCGGCAAGAATATCAGTTCCATCATTGTAACCGATAAGCATTCTGTTTGAATCCCAGAAGTACACATCCCATTCCTTGTTAGCACAACGCAACAGCTCAGCATTCAGAATTTCATCAAAACGAGGAAGCGTGAAAGTATCTGTCTGGGCGTTGAGGCCATTGTACTGGTTCGCTCCGTATCCAACAGCACTAACCTGAGCTTCACCCCCAGACTTAGCATATTCGACAAACGTATGGATTGGATAAATTCTGTCCGGTCTGTCAGCATGGCACATCTTCTCCAGTTCATCTGCCGTAATTTTCGCAGGAAGTTTAACTCCATGCTCTACAAGTATTGCTCCCTTAACCTTACCCCAGTCCACCTTACAGGCCGAACCGCCGGTATTCATTTCTGCGCTTTCGCAAACTCTTGTATTTCTCATTATCTACAACAACTTTGATTTTTAACTATTAACTCCATCGAGCGGATATTTATGGCGTCAATGGGCTCGCTCACTGCCTCTCCGGATTCCGTAAAGGCTCCGTATCTGCCATACGAGTAGTTTTCGGAATAATCATGCGGAATGATGTTGTCATAATCCATATCGAACCTTCCATCATTCTTGATAACCTCAATCAATCTTTCATAAACCGGACGAAGAATGTTGATGAATGAAGCATACAGACGCCGTTCATTGCTCCAGTTCTTAGTTGATGAACATGCTATAAGGATATTAAGTGAAACCTTTGAATAATAGTCCGGACTGTCTCTCTTCTCTGTAACAGGACAGAACAGCACTACAAGCGGGAACTTACGTTCTGATGTTGAAGGCACCTTGCTGTATTCATCAAGTTTATCCTTCACATACTGGGCCGAACCAAATATGTAGTTCAGTTCCGGATTCTTCACTTCCTCGAACCTGTCATTCTCGATGTCAGCAGGCATTACGATGGTAAGGTTCCCACTCATTTCCTTTACTACATCCCCAATAATTTCAACGATACCTTTCATAAGTTGAACCGGTTAATCTTATTCAACATATTTGTCTGCGTAACAAGATCTATCGGACAATTACCATCACGCGCCCACTGGATGAACTTCACATTAGCGGAAACCATTCTGTTCCATGCAACGACCTGGGCATTGACAGGTGAAATGTACTCATTGGCACACTTCAGCCGGACATTCCCGGTTATTGTAGCTTCCGATGAGGCGTCACGAAGTATGTGGTACAGCACGAAATCGGCAAACGGCTCTTTCAATTTATCGCAAACGGCTTCATACTTTGAAGGTTCGCCGCCAGCATCTTCACCGACAGGCATATCAAGGAAATCCATAGCATAGGATGCTTCCTTTTCCCCCAGCATCGCATCAAGAAAGACTGGTTGCAATTCCTTGATGTAAGACTCTATCACTCCTTTTACTGCGAGTGAATCTGCACCTGCAGTATTGGAAATTGAAGCGTTCTGGATATGACGGCTTCCCGCTACAAAATATGACACATCTATCAGCATGACAATTCCTTATTTTTTCGATTTCGAAGCAGAAACTTTTTTCTCGTCCTGAACATCGGCTGCCTTATCATCCTCGGAAGAAACCTCCTTTGTGTCGGTCTGTCCAACCTTTTTATTGTCCTCTTCCGGAACATCCTTAGTATCATCCGCATGTGAATCAAGTTCTGTCAGTTTGGCTTTCAGTCCATCAATCTCTTTCTCGTACCTCTTGTTCTTCTCAGAAAGTTCATCAATGACTTTCCGCTGGCTCTCGAATGTCTTTTTGACATCCTCTTCCGAAACAAGACCAGCTTCCGAGACCGGGGTGACAGTTATCAACCCACGGCCAATACGGATACGCTGTTCTTTTATGACAGATTCAAGAGCCTTCCTATCTCCATCAAGCAAATACATAGGCATCATGATATAGTGATAGCTTCCTTGAGTGAAGCAAGGCTGCCATAGGCGAATGCCCACGGCATATATACCGGGAAAATCACCTCTTCCTGAGCAATGAGGACAACTTCGTTCTGCAGCTTGCTTTCCACATCCTCAGCCCATTCAAGAGTCAAAGAGGTGTAATCCACAAGGGAAGCGGCCATGTTGAAATCACCGATAAGATACTTTCCCGGCAGAATGTTGTTTGTCTCGATAATAGGACGTCCTGCAATGTATTTAACGCCTCCTACCGTCTGGATAATACCAAGATTACGTCCGGTTGTGTCCTTTTCGCTTTCCATAGCGTTTACAGTGATAGGATTCAATGCAATAGCATTCGGCGTGTACTGTGCGTATGTCATTACAGCAAAACCGGTCTTGACAACATCCAGCGAGTTAGGCTCTTCTACTGACTTGAACGCGCCATCGCTTACCTTGAAGGTCATTGATGCGGCAGAACTCTCTTCCGAATATGCAACGCCCTTCAGGAGAATCTGGCGGTCATTAATCTTAATCAGCTGATTTGCACTATTAAGCGCTGTAATTCCGGTGGCGCCAGTAAAGGTGATAGTCATACCATCGAGAATCAAGTCCTGCGGATTGGCAAACTCTACAATCGTATCCTTGTTTGAGTTGTATCCGGATACAGACTTGACGGAACCTGCAACACCGCTTACAATAGAATCGCTGATGATTTCCTCAATGGGCAACACTCCTGAATGGTTGACAATACCAAGCAGGTTTTCTCCATTGCCGTCACCAAACAAGATATTCCAGTCCTCTGCATTGTATACAGCCTCAGGCAGCATCTTCAGGATGAATGAACGGATGAACACACGGCTCTTGAGCATTCTCTTTGACAGACGGATATGGGTACCGAGGCGCTTTGTACCAGTCTGTTGTTCTTTTACCTTAAGGCTTGATTCAGGCAGTTTTCCGTTTTCAGTGACATAACGCGCATTCCTGTCAAAATCATACACCTGAGTGAACGCAAGATTCGGGTATTTCGGATCTCCCTGCAATGTAGTGATGACATCACGCATATGGATACGCTTGTTCGCCACCTGTGAAACGACACGATTCTGCTGCTGAGTAGTAAGGTGGTCTCCTGTATAGTTATCTGTCATTGATACAATGTCCTTCAAACAGAAACCTTCAAACACACCCGACTTACGGCAATTACCAGACGCGAATTCCTTGAATTTCTCTGAATCAAGCATTTCGTTCAGTTTTTCATCAAACTTGTTGATAACTTCCATGCCGATACCTTTAGATTTCAGCTTCTCGATAGTCTCACCAAGACCTTTAACCGTTTTAATGAGTTCCTCGTTATCCTTAGCAAGCTGCTTGAACTTCTCATCATCATAGCCGTTCAGCTTTTCGTTGAGCCCCTTCAATTTGCTTTCCATATCTTCCGATGAAATAACCCCTTCCATCGCCTTGTTGATAACATCACACATCATCTTAGTGATGTTGTTCATGAATGTAGCCTGTTCCTGTGGCAGGCCGTCAGTCTTAAGACCGAAATCAGCAACTGTAAATTTCTTCATCTTCAATTAAAAATTTAATCATTATTACTAAATACCCCGTTCAGAGAACCGAAGAAAGAAGTGCTTTCGGCGGCTTTTTTCTTCACATCACCGTCTTCGTTCGCCCCTTCAGTTTTTCCCCGAGTGTCGTTTGACGGCTCAGACTTTCCGGAGAAGACGTTAGTATTATCCTGCAACAAGGCATTGCTTCTATATACTCTCCCATAACATGCCGGACAACGGACGTATGCCATGAAATTCTGTACTGATTTTTCAGTCAGTTCCTGACCTTCAGATTTGACAGAATCAATGAGTGCAATCACTTCTGCACGTACTTCCGGTTCCAGCTTGTCTATCTCCTGGCTTACAATACGGTCAGTCAACCATCTTGAATACATGGCAGCATTTTCCAGAACCTGCTGGGAGAATGTCACCTCATTCTGTGAATCATAGTCGAACTGATGGCCGCAATGGGGACAAGTAACCACGTTGCCTCCATTAATCGCTTTAAGAAGTAGATTCAGTTCCATATCATATTGTTTTAATCGTTCTTCCGAATAATCGGTATTCCTGAACGCTTTCCGGACAAATTCAATGGCATCTTTCACCTGCTCCTGTGTACCTGACTTTAGATTGACAAGGAATGTCTGAGGATTGCTTCCCCAGCTTGTCAGAGTAGAATACTCGAACATCTTCCATTCAAGTACCTTGCACGGGTCAGTCTCGTCACGCTTGATTGCTTTCACACCGATAGAGTGTTCAAGTGTTCTTCCATTCTCCGCATACAGCTTGTAATCCGCCAATGTATCACGTCCAATCTGCTTCTCAAGATTAAGCTGGCCAACCATGATTAGGTTTCCTTCTTTTTCTTCTCCACTAAGTGGAACGCCAAGCAACTGGTCTGTACGGTGATTCAGAAACCATCTCATCCTGCCGATATTTTCCTTCAACGTCTTATTAAAGGAACCAGGCATGGAAATGTCGTTCTGTGAGTCTTTCACACCGATACCGTTCACAGCTACCGTTACGATACCCTTCTCATCCACATCATTCGCCTTCGTCTTGTACTGTAGGCTCTTGGTTTTCTCTTCCATTTTCAACTTCACTTTTTGTGTTAAGACTAATTACATTCTTTACTATCTCTCTCTCCTCGTCTGACATCTCGAACAAAGTCTTGTCAAACATAGGTTCTTCGAATCTGCTTTCCTTAATTTGCGCCCTCCAGTCGTTTATGCTGATGAGGCCGCTCAGGAACTGTTCCTTACATCTAGTATTTATAAGTGTTTTCACTTCCTCTGCCTCTTTCAATCCCTGTTGCAGGCAATCCACATCAGAGAAATCACAATCCAAGTAATAACCACCTTCCTCAAGTCCAAGAAATGCAGAGAGTTGCTTGCAGAATTTCTTGGCCATCGGTATGATGGTAGATGTATATACAGCCTTTTCCGCTGTTGCCTGATTGCTGAATGTCGCCTGGTCCTTACGCGGTACCAGCACTGAAGGAATACCGTATGCTCCGGCTATCTGTATAGCATCAGTCAGGGTTTCTTCAAATGGCTGCAACTCACTGATGGTAAGGTTTGTCCTAACGAACGACAGAGGAACATCACTTAAACCATAAGGAAGTCTACGTTGGTCCAGCCCGAATTTTCCAAAATGGCTGTCAAGTATTTCCTTCTTTTCATCTTCTGTCATTGCTGCGGTACCTGCTTCATCCTTCTTGTTTGATACCAGGAACCCCAAACCACCACGTTTAACGTAAATCACGTTTCTTGCTTCATATACAGCAAGAAGGTTGGAAATAGGTTTCAGATGAGCAGCCAACCTGCTCTGTGATTTCAGGAATCCGTTTATTGACATATATTCTGGTGAGCCGTCACGGTCATGCCATATCTGATATGAAGGAATTTCCATCGTACTCACATATCCGTAATTAAGCCGGTAACAACGGATAATATCATCTTCAGATGCTATTCCGAAGATTGGAATATTGGCACCGATGTTAGGCTCTACATTCACAAAATCAGCAGGAAGTTCCCAGAAATTGTCACACCATTTCCACTTAGGCTGGTTCTTGAATGTTTCTCCCATAGCTGCACGAAAGAAGGCATTGCCAGTACACAGCTTATACACGAAGTGGGAATATATCATCTCGTTCCAGGACATAAGACAATTTGGCTTTGTGAGAATCTGGTTCATTCTCTTGTTCTCCCAGACCACGCTGTCATCCTTTACCTTCTTCAATTGAAATCCGGAACCTGATATACGTGAAGCAATGTAATCAATCGGAAAGAATACTTCTGGAACTGAACGGAACAGTTCCATGTAATTATGGCCGCAAACCAGTGGGGATACGAACAACTCATATACGTCACAACGGTCAATGTCACCACCGGATTTTACACCCTCCTTTGGCGTTGACACCGTCTGTGGTTCACCGGCCATTTTCAGTCCGGCACAAACCGGAATTGTATCCTGTTTTAAAATTGTATATCCCATAGTTTATCCTTATATGACAAAGATAAATTATGGGTATATACGATGTTAGAAATCAAAAAATCTTGAAATGTACGAGGCAAGAAATATACATCATAAAATACTATATATCAAATAATTGTAAAGATTTAGGATTCATCCTAATTTTATGACAGTATATGCCATACCGCTCAATAGAGCACTGGCTCCGCTTATATTTCCCTCATTGTAGTCAAGGACTTCAGTTATGAATGCCATATACTCATCATTTTCCATTCCGGTTTCGGAAAGCAGAAAGTATGACTTGATGAAATCAGACGTGGCAGCTATTCTCTTGTCCATATCCTGATATTCTTTCTTAATCCTTACTTCCGGAAGCGTATTTCTCAGCTCCCTTGCCATCTGGTAATATGCAGGTGACGATTCTACAATGTACGTTCCGGCATCATGTGAACAGATAACCGACTTCATTTCTTCGAGTGATACCGTTTCTTTCATGACAAGGTCAAGAACATGCCATTTTTCTCCGCATCTGGCAACCTGGCACATATAGAACCTTCCTCCAATATTCGGCATGATGTACACAATCTTCTGTGAATACTGATACTCAACTGAAGGATTGAAGAATCCGAACACGCTTCGGTCAGAATACATGTTACGTTTACGCCGGCTTGAGAACCGGGAGTATTCCTCGTACATGATGTCATGGACAACATATCTCAATGTATCCGTCAGGTGCCCGTGTTCCTCATAGGATTGTTTCGTTACGCTGTCCTTTGTCTTTGTCTTGAGTATTGCGCCATTGGCATCCTTCTGGACGCTCTGGTAGTCCTCGATTGATACCCTGCATCCATCGTCTATGCTTATGCTGAGGCCTGGCAATGATTTCTCAAAAACAGCATTGACAAACTCACCGGTCATTGATACGGACGGGTTCCTGTTACCGACCTTATCCTCAACAATCCAGTTGTCTTTCTTCAATGTTTCGATGAACAGGTCCATGAAAGACCGCTTGTCATCGTCAATGGTATTTGCAGATTTAGCCGATGAATCGCCATGCAGATATACTTTGTCATCATAGCCGAATTCCTGCAGCCGCTTGGACACGAGTTTTGCGGCACGTCTTGCGCTGTTGTTCGGACTTCCTGCCGTGGTCTCAGCAATCTGGTACATATCCTTACCTTTGCTCAAGTCTGCCTGCCAGTAGCTTACAGATATGTACGGCAGCACGTTGCTGTCGACAGAAAGGTGTATAGGTAATCCTGGGATGTAATGATACTCACCGCTATTCTTTCCTACATTGAACGAACCGAGGAACTCGTTTCCGGTCTTAATTACACCCCACTCTCCCAACGCATACACGTTGTAGTAGTCCGGATCATGGATACGGTCATGTTCGAAATCCATAACACACTGCTCGTCGTAGTATCCATACGTTCCGTCAGGGGAACCGACGACCCAGAAGTTATTCAGATAAGTTGTCTGTATCACTACCATGTTTGGAGGATATTCCTCTATTTCCTTCGTCATAGGATTTACTATTGAGCGTCCCTCGTTCATCTTCAAAGACTTCACCTTTGTCAGTTCTGCAGGCATTATCCGGCCGCCAATCTCCACAGACATGGGGACATCATGCAGCTTCTCGTTGTCAAGCCAGTCCTTCTTTATCCAGTGGGTTTCACTGATAGGGTTGAAGTCGGCAATAATCTGCTGGCCCTTCTTGCCACGCAGACGCTTGCGGATCTGTTTCAGGTCTGCATATTCAAATTCGGACAACTCTTCAAGCTGAACCCGCTTATAGTTGCTGATACCCTTAATCTTTTCCGGATCGTCCAATCCGGAGAAATCTATCCTGGCTCCGTTATACAGGCACTTGATTACATTCTGATTGAACTTGAAATGTTTTGCAATACCCAATAACGATGCCGCCACCTTATAGTCTTCGTAGATAGTCTTGCTGATGGATGCTCCGACCTTTCTCATCACAAGCGTATTCTCACCATCCTGAAGCGTCTGTATCAGAACGCACTGTGCCACGCTGAAAGACTTGCCCGATGATGAACCGCCATACAGGATGATGAATCGCAGTGCAGCGTCATTGAAATATTTCAGCAGATAGAAGGCGTTCGGATTGAGTTTCTTGTGATTGACTATCATAGAAGGCTACTTTTGTTCTATTCTTAATATTTTCCGTATTGCATTTTGTATAACCCCCGATATTTTTCTAACAATGATATTCTATTTTTCATATTCTATTCACTTTCATCGTCAAAACCTATGCGTATTTCATTGGCTTTTGCTCCATCCTTCCCGGTCAAAGCTATCTGTTGAGGGGCATTCCATCCGTTCATGCTGGCCAGAAGTTTCGCGGCTTCAACCTTTCCATTGAACTCATAGCTTACCTTTCCCTTGTCGTTGCTTATCTTCTTCATTGCATTTCTCGCCCTCTTAGGCATCTGGCCGGGAGATTTCAGCCTTATCTTTCCGGTAACCGGGTCCACAATATACAAATCGTTCGGGTCCATCATGACAATATCCATGAGAACCTGTTCCACCTTATCACGGCTAACTTTCGATGCTTCTGCACGTTGTGACCTCAGTTCATCTATCCTTGCTGCAACCTTGCTGTTTGCCAGCATCCGGCTCGCATTGCTCCAGATTGTCTCAGGCTGCATCTTTGATGCGTCATAAGCCATTCGGTATGCTTCACTCGCATTTCCGTCACAGTCAAGGTAATAATTGCAGAACTTTTCCTGTTTTTCCGTCAATTTTCTCATAGGCTAATGGTTGTTAATGCCGACGATGCAGATTACCTGTTTCCGGTCTTTCAGCAGATCGTAGGCTGCCGTTAATGTACTTCCGGTCGTGCAGATGTCGTCAAAGAGTATTATTCTCGGTTCCTCAATGGGCCGGAAAAGATAAAACTCCGGGTTGATACGTGTCCTGTTGATGCACTGCATCGCCGATTCATAGAATCTAATTTTCACCTCCCGGGCAATTTTCTGGCAAATGTCAGTGGCGAAATGATACCCTGTGACGTGCCTGCGCTTCGGTGCGGTGATTATACACCACTCATCGTCCGGCCGCACTGTCGAAAGGATAAATCCGATTGCGGAAGCGGCAATGGCTTCTGCGCATTCACCCGAATTCTTTATTTCATCAAACGAAAGTCCTTCCTTCGTCCTATTGAAAAGGAGATATGTAATAAAACCCGCCCTTACGATGGATTCTTACTTCAGGCCGCATGTTGCAGAACCTTTCGTGTTTCCTCCAGCCGCGGGCGGGTTTGTCCCAATCATCAATCCTTATCTTTCTACCTTTCCTCACAGCCAAAAACCTTTGCTATCCCTTTACTGATTGAGGTGTAATCCAAAGGTACAGAAAAAATGCCTTCATCGACCGACTGTACAGGATTGTCAAATTCCCTTCTTTCAGGAACGCACTGAATATCAATACCATTATATTTCCTAACTTCCTCTGCAAATTGCATGATCGTACATGATTCAGGATTGACAATGTTAATCAGCTTCTTGCCAGAACCTATCGCATATATCAACCCCTCCACCACATCATCTATGTAGGTGAAGCACCTGGTGTTCATTCCCCCGTTATACAGACTGACCTTTTCCGAATTCATGAGCGTATAGAGAAGAGTTCCTTTTCTCGGTTCAGGCCCGTACACATTGTGAAGGCGTACACCGGTGGCTTTCCTGCAATAGATTGAAGCATATACCTCATCAAAATATTTACTGACACCGTACATGCTTGTCGTGTTGCACGGATTGGCGGCAGATGAACTTGCATACACAAGTTTCACGCCGAAGCGGGCGCATCCGTCTGCTACCGCAACGAAGGAATCAACGTTGTCATGAAGTATTTTCTCATGATCCGCATTAAAGACGCTTGTCTGCGCCGCAAGATGGATTACGGCATCGACTCCGCCTCCGGCCAGAAGGCACGGAACTCCGGAGGCTTCCGCTCCCAGCACACGGTCTATGCCGACCACTTCAACACCACGGCTCCCCAAAATCCGGCAAAGGGCTTTCCCTATGAATCCCTCACTGCCGGTAACAACTATCCTCATCATCTTTCCTCCCCCTTCATGTTCAACTCATATTCATGCCTGCTTATCCGTCTGTAACCGATGACCAGAGCCTCATGTCCGGAGGTCATGCGCGAAATGGCCTTCTCGATCTCGTCAAGGGACACACGCTCCCCGAACCGGAGGAACACCCGGCCGTGCCGTCCGTCCGCAATGAAGGACACGAAATAGAACGCGCCCCTCTCCATGAACAGGAAACGGCATACGGCAGCCGCAAGCGCCGCAGCAGCCGGGACGACGGCCCATGCGGATTCCAGAATCCCGGCCGCATACGCCGCCGCACAACAGACGGCCATGAATGCGGCCGCTTTCATAATAGTGCTAACACCATTTTTAGTTCTCACTTTCATACTTATCCTTTCTTAATATTAATATCCAATCATTTTCTACCGGTCTCCTATCTTTCTTTCCATAATCACTCCTCCTTTCTGTATAAATCCAAAATCTTTATCTGATACGTGTTCTTTCTCCTGACATTATGTGCCGCTTCATGTACCGTTTCACGGGACGCCTGCCTAAGCATTTCAATTTTAAACTTCCTGTCAGCAGCTTCATCAAATGCCTTGTCGAATCCGTTGTTGACAGCTGTAGTATCTATCATTACAACCATCACGTATATAAGTGTATCTATCATAGTTTATCTTTTTTCGGTTTATACTCGTCCGTTTTTTCATCATACTCGTAGCAGTCGGAGCAGTAGAGCTTGCCGCCGATTTCCCGCCAATCATCGACTTCCATTGCAACACTGAGGGCTTTATCGGGAGTTCCCCATACCCAGTCGTTGCTTTTCCCACATCTGTCGCAAAAGGCCTTGTAGCATATCACTTTCTGTATCATTTCTCACCTCCTTTCTTCAATTCGGAAATGAGGGCATCAGCTGCATCTACAGCGTATTTAGCAAAGTTGATTCTGTCTATAGTGAAGTCATATATAGAAGCAAATACTTCTTTCGCTACTTCATATCTTCTCTGTTCCCAATCAATATCCGGACTTAAGACTTCTTCCACGTCCTCGAAGTCCCATGCAAGGTTAAGCCCTTCCACTTTCACGCATTCATTGCCTTTTGAATCAATATATGACACAGAATCGTACTTATCACGTTCGGCACCCATAAGGTTGTACCATGCTACCACATCGACTATCTCTCCGGTTTTTCTAATCCTCTTTTTCATTTAGTTCCCTCCTTTACTTCGATAAATAGTTCGCATTTCCCGTCCTCATAACAAGGCTCAATCCAATATTTCGGATGATAATCCTCCATCAATGCTTTCTGGCCTAAGATAAACCGCTTGCATTGCTCGCGCAGAGGGCAATAGCCGTTGTCATGGGTCATAGCTTCGCACATATCCATGTCGCAACTCATTCCGTTTCCTCCTTTCTTTCGGGAAGCAAATCGTCCAAATAAGCGTATTCCAATACATCGGAAAGCGCATATTCAAGACTTGATGTGCTTACAAACCCTATATATTCGTTGGAATAGCCTACTACGTCAAATTTACCGAAGCGATAGCCTCTTTTTGTCTTAGCTACTACAGCAACATTTCTCGTCAGTTCCTCTCCGTATGCTGACGGCTTGTGCCACACGGCGTTGATGCGCCACTGGGCACCTACAAAGAAACCTTCGTTGAAATCATCCGCGCCGCAATCCTCTTTGCAATCAAATGCAGAATTATGACCGTTGCAAAACTCACAATAGTCACGTTCTTCACACGGGTATTTGCCATTACATTGGAAATGGTCTTGTACGGCTTCTTTTGCCGCTTTTTCAATCTGTTCTCTTTTCATTGCACACCTGTTTAATTTTATCGATTAATTCTTTATTGTCGTGGATATTTCCGGCCACGGTCATTTCCAAATTGATGCGAGATGGCAGAAAACCGTAGTCCCTTTCGCCTTCGGTGAGGATGAACGCCCCGTCCTTGTACCGTACCCATGCGAAAACTTCAAGTCCCGGGAAACCACAGCAGGACATTAATACGTCATCCTCATATATTTCCGTTCCGTTCTTGTCATGCAGTCCCGTGAACTGCCCGACCGTTTCCGGATCGACTTCATACCCGGCGACCATCACGCGCGGCTCCAGCCCTTCACGGGTGATCTTCTGATTGTGGGCAAGATCGCCGTATGCCCATTTGCCGGAGAACACGTCCTTTCCCCTGAATCTGATTTCTCTTTTCATATCTCAAAGTCTTTTAAAATTCAATTCTGAAATCCTTGTTTCTCAATGTCGGTCTTTTGCTGACCACAAAGTCGCGCAGCTCTCTCTCGGCAACCGGAAAGAGAGGGCAGTATTCATATCTCAGCGTGCATACGAACCTGCCGTCCAGCATCACGTCAAATGTCAGTGTTTTCATTTCTCAAAATTTATTTTCTGTTGTAATACCTCGTCCGCATTGACATAATAGCCGTAGCCGGGGGTGAAGGTGAACACCTTGGCCATATAGACCTTGTCGTAACGGCTGAACGGGGTGTACCATTCGACCGCATCTCCCCGTGACTTGTGCCATGCGGACAGCTTCATCAGCGCAAGGTTGGGATAATTGCTGTCTACAGCTATCAGTCCTATATTCATGGTCATTCTTCACATTCTACCAGTTTCCCGTCTTCCAGACGATACCATGTATCCTCCTTGATGTTCACCCCGTCAACGATTCCGCAAGCCCAGTCAGTGACCTCATAACGGTCATGCTCCTCAACCCATTCAATGTTCCGTGCAACCAGAACGCAGCCGTGACCGCCTCTGACACGTCCTTTGTTAGATACTATGGCTGCACCGCAGTTCCCTGCATTGGCTGCACCGCAGTCCCCTGCATTGGCTGCACCGTAGTCCCCTGCATTGGCTGCACCGCAGTCCCCTGCATTGGCTGCACCACGGTTCCCTGCATTGGCTGCACCGCAGTTCCCTGCATTGGCTGCA
>NZ_JANRHN010000045.1:0-21441 GCF_024733745.1 Bacteroides sp. ET225
TTTACAGGCAGATGTCCTTTTGAAGAACTCTGGATAGATGCGGCTTTTATTTCTTGTAGCTTTTTTGCAGGACTTCCTTGAGCTTGCCGACAACTTCAGGCGACGGGATATCTTTTCTTTCTGTCAGGATGTAGGCGAAATGCTCTGCCAGAATCTCTTCCGGATTGAGGATGTAATTGGTGTTTTTCCCTACCTGATCGTAGAAATCGCTTGCCTGTCCGATGCTGTATACAACGGTTTTTCCGTCCTGCTGTATCGGAGTGAAGCGCTCGTTGAGAGGAATCAGACCCACCTCCATATAGTCGGACAATGTCTTCCCGGCATTTGCCTGATACGGAGAGTTGGCATAGAGCATCATTGTGCAGTTCTGCTGTATTCCGTTGACCGTTAATTTGATGTAGCTGTCATAACGGTTGACGTCGGGGTTGGATATCCTTTTTTCGATGATGTCCGTTGGAAACAGGATTTCACGGTTCATGACAGAGAATCCGATGGTTTCGTATGCAGCTTTCTTGAAATCCAGACTGTTCCGTGTCAGGATGTGGAAGATTTCGTGCGCAATCAGGTAAGTCAGATTGGCATCGTCCAGTTCGTTTAGCGGCTTTTCGCCTATGGCTATCCAATTATTGCGTGTGTATGCGCTGGCGTTTCCCTCCTCCTTCATGGTTGTCTTGATGAAAACCAGCTCTTTCGGGAAATCAAGCACGATCTTCTGTTTCTTTATTTCCGCATCGAGCGTTTTGATGCTTTTTGATATGCGTTCTTTGTCCTTGTCGCTCCAGTTCAATGTCTGGTTCATGGCAAAGGCCAGCAGTTTGGATTTTCTTCCCTGGTCTGTATTCAGGCGCACGTTGATGTCAAACTGATTCCATCCGCTTGTATATTCGTCTATATCTGTTATCAGCATTTGCGCTTCAGCCCGGGTTGCAAAGCGAAAAGGTATGGGAGCAGTCTTTTGTGCAAATGCGGTCATGGCCGCGAAGCAGAAAGCTATGGTGAACAATGTTTTCAGTTTCATAATAGTGTCTTGTTTTATGGTGTCATTTTCTTTCAGTCTGTAAATATAGGACATTATTTTTTCTTTTTCTAATTTCTTTGAAAGAAAATGCTTGCGGAGTGTTTGTCGGAGAGTGTTTTCATCGTACAGAAAAAGCCATGCGGAAAATGATTCCCGGCATGGCTTTTATGGTGTTGCTTTCTGATGTCCCGCTGTCGGGCTTATTCGTTTTCCTTGTCTTTCAGTTCGTTGAAAATCAGTCCTTCCAGCTCGTCTGCCAATTCAGGATTGTCCTGGATGCACTGTTTGGCGGCATCGCGTCCTTGTCCCAGTTTAGTGTCGTTGTAGCTGTACCATGAACCGCTTTTCTTGATGATTCCCAGTTCGGCTCCCAGGTCGATGATTTCTCCGCTGCGGGAAATACCTTCACCGAACATGATGTCAAATTCGGCTTTGCGGAAAGGAGGAGCCACTTTGTTCTTCACTACTTTTACGCGCACTTGATTGCCGATAACTTCATCTCCGTCTTTCAATTGCGAGGTGCGGCGGATATCAAGACGCACGGAAGCGTAAAACTTTAGCGCGTTTCCTCCGGTGGTCGTTTCGGGATTGCCGAACATGACACCTATCTTTTCACGCAATTGGTTGATGAAGATGCACGTCGTGTTTGTCTTGCTGATGGCGGAAGTCAGCTTCCGGAGAGCCTGTGACATCAGGCGCGCCTGAAGCCCTACCTTGTTGTCCCCCATATCGCCTTCGATTTCGGCTTTGGGAGTCAGCGCAGCCACCGAGTCTATAACGATGATGTCGATGGCAGATGAGCGTATCAGCTGTTCGGCGATTTCGAGCGCCTGTTCGCCGTTGTCCGGCTGAGAAATCCAGAGGTTGTCGATGTCCACACCCAGTTTGGCGGCATAGAAGCGGTCGAACGCATGTTCCGCGTCAATGAAGGCCGCTATGCCTCCCGTCTTTTGCGCTTCAGCGATCGCATGGATGGCCAATGTTGTTTTACCGGAGGATTCCGGTCCGTAGATTTCGATTATGCGGCCTCGCGGATAGCCTCCTACACCCAATGCCGCATTCAGCGCGATGGATCCGGTGGGAATCACTTCCACTTCCTGCACGTGGTCGTCGCCCATTTTCATTATCGATCCTTTTCCGAAGTTCTTCTCAATTTTGTCCATGGCCGCCTGAAGTGCCTTCAGCTTTTCGCTGTTATCCGGTTTTGAAGGTTTTTCTACGCCCCCCTCAAATTCAAGTTCGTCTTTCTTTCCCATAATGCTATTTCAGTATTTGTGCGGCATGGTCTTTTGTCTTCACTTCTTTGGGCGAAATGATGCGCTCGATGATGCCGTCTTCATTAATAATAAATGTTGTGCGGAATGTACCCATGTATTTGCGTCCGTACATGCTTTTTTCGCCCCATGCGCCGAACTCTTCGGTCAGTTTATGCTCTGTGTCTGCGATGAGCGTGAAGGGAAG
This sequence comes from Bacteroides sp. ET225, assembly GCF_024733745.1. NCBI lineage: Bacteria > Pseudomonadati > Bacteroidota > Bacteroidia > Bacteroidales > Bacteroidaceae > Bacteroides > Bacteroides sp. ET225. Next base: position 2,480 of record NZ_JANRHN010000045.1, read on the forward strand.
CTGGTTCTTTTCGATGAATTTCTGGTGCGATTTTGCATCGTTGATGCTTACTCCGATCACCTCATAGCCGGCTTTGCGCAGTTCGTCATAATTGTCGCGGAGGTTGCAGGCCTGTGCCGTACACCCCGAAGTCATGTCTTTCGGATAAAAATAGAGCACAATCTTTTTTCCTTTATAGTTGCTCAAGTGTATTTCTTCCCCCTTCTCGTTCATTCCGAGAATTTCGGGTGCTTTATCTCCTATGTTCACGATAAAAAAGTTGATAATGGATAATTGACAGTTAAAAAGCGGGGTGATGATCTCACCCCTTGTTTCGTATTACAGTTCCAGGTCACCGTCGAACACTTCATGCCACGGCAGACCGTTCTTGTTCAGTTCTTCCATAAACGGATCCGGATCGAACTCTTCCACATTCCATACGCCCGGACGTTTCCAGAGTCCCTTCAGGAACATCATTGCACCGATCATGGCCGGAACTCCGGTCGTGTAGCTTACTCCTTGCATGCCGGTTTCCTTGTATGCAGCCTGATGCGAGCAGTTGTTGTATACATAGTAGGTGCGCTCTTTGCCGTCCTTGATACCGCGGATGCGGCAGCCGATGGATGTTTCGCCTTCGTAGTTTTCACCCAGATCCTGCGGGTTGGGCAATACGGCTTTCAGGAACTGCAGCGGAACGATTTCCATGCCGTTGTAGTTTATTGGCTCGATGCTTGCCATGCCGATATCCTGAATGACACGCAGGTGAGTCAGGTATTCTTGTCCGAAAGTCATCCAGAAGCGTGCGCGCTTGATGGTGGGGAAGTTTTTCACCAGCGATTCCAGCTCTTCGTGGTAAAGCAGGTAAGAATCGCGCGGGCCGATGTTCGGGTAAGTCAGCGGCTTGTGGAACTCCAGCGGCCGGGTGGTAACCCATTGCCCGTTTTCATAATAGCGTCCGTTCTGAGTGATTTCGCGGATATTGATTTCCGGATTGAAGTTTGTGGCAAATGCCTTGTGGTGATTTCCCGCATTGCAGTCCACAATGTCCAGATATTGTATTTCGTCGAAGTGATGTTTTGCTGCATAAGCTGTGTATACGCCGCTCACTCCCGGATCGAATCCGCAGCCTAGAATGGCAGTAAGTCCGGCATCTTCGAACCGTTTTTTGTAGGCCCATTGCCAGCTGTATTCGAAATGAGCCACGTCTTTCGGTTCATAGTTGGCGGTGTCCAGGTAGTTTACTCCGCTTTTCAGACATGCCTCCATGATGGTAAGATCCTGATAAGGCAGAGCTACGTTAATAACGATTTCGGGTTTGAAACTGTTGAATAAAGCCACCAGTTCGTCTACGTTGTCCGCGTCTACTTTGGCTGTTTTGATGGCAGGGTTACCGATTGCCTTCACAATCGCGTCACATTTTGATTGGGTGCGGCTGGCAATCATGATTTCGGTGAAAACTTCAGGATGCTGAGCCACTTTGTGTGCAACAACGGTACCTACACCGCCTGCACCGATGATCAATACTTTACTCATTCTTTTGTGTTAGATTTTATGCCCGGTAAACGTTACCGTTCAATATGCAAAGATAACAAATAATTCCAAACCGCTGTGCAGTATTCAGAATATATCCGTATTTTTGCATATGAACAATCATTAAAAGGGAAATGTTCCTTTAATTTAAATTCTGAAGATTATGAAGAAAATAATGTTATGTGCGGCTGCTTTCGCAGTATTGTGTATGGTAAGTTGCGGAACCAGCAAAAAAACCGTTTCGGTTATGGACTTTTCAGGAGAATGGAATATCGTGAGTGTAAAGGGAGAAGCCGTAGACGCGGAAGAAGCTCCTTACATCGGCTTTGACCAGAAAACGGGCCGGGTGTACGGACATGCCGGATGCAACAGACTGATGGGAGCATATCATGTGGATTCGCTGAAGGCTGGGAAGATGAATTTCAGTCAAGTGGCTGCAACGCGGATGATGTGTCCCGACATGACGCTGGAGCAGAATGTGCTGGAAGCACTGGGCAATGTGGCCGGATTTTCGCATACGGGGGATACGGTTGAGCTTAAGGATGCCGGAGGAAAAGCTGTGATGACGTTGCAGAAGCGCGTGAAGCCGGCGGTGACACTGGACGACTTGGCAGGCAGATGGGTTATTTCAAGTATAGGTCAGATGGCTGTAGGTGAAGTGGAACGTACTCCCGAACTCAACTTTGACCTGGAAGCTAAGCGTGTAAACGGCAATGCCAGCTGCAATGTTATCAACGGAAGCTTTTCGCAAGAAGAGGGAAAGCCCGTTTCGCTGCGCTTTTCGCAGATGATTTCTACCATGATGGCATGTCCGAACATGGACACAGAGCAAAGCATTCTGCAGGCTTTGGATAAAGTGCGCGCCTTTGACCGCGGCGAAGAAGAAGGCACGCTGGTGCTGCTGGACGGAAACGGGTATCCGGTTCTGACGCTTGAGCATGCGCAGGGCGAGCCGGCAAAATGAAAACCGGAGCATTGTGCATCATGGTTGAAATAAAAGTGTTATCTTTGAGCGACGTATAAAATCAATTCATTATGACTAAAAAAATACTTTTGCTGGGATCCGGAGAGTTGGGCAAGGAGTTTGTAATAGCCGCCAAACGTCTGGGACAATACGTGATTGCGTGCGATTCGTATGAAAACGCGCCTGCCATGCAGGTGGCCGATGCATGTGAAGTCTTCAGTATGCTGGACGGAGAAGCGCTGGACCGTGTGGTCGCCAAATACCGCCCTGACATCATTGTTCCTGAGATTGAGGCTATCCGCACCGAACGCCTTTACCATCTGGAAAAGGAAGGCATTCAGGTGGTGCCGAGTGCGCGTGCCGTAAACTATACGATGAACCGCAAGGCAATCCGTGATCTGGCAGCCAAAGAACTGGGACTGAAAACTGCCCGCTACTTCTATGCCACTTCATTTGAAGAACTGAAAGAAGCCGCTGAAAAAATCGGCTATCCGTGTGTCATCAAGCCGTTGATGTCATCGTCAGGAAAAGGCCAGTCGGTTGCGAAGGGGCCTGAAGACTTGCAGTATTCCTGGGACTACGGATGCCATGGAAGCCGTGGGGATATCAAAGAACTGATCGTGGAGGAATTCATTCAATTCGACAGTGAGATAACTTTGCTTACCGTTACCCAGAAAAACGGGCCTACGTTGTTTTGTCCTCCCATCGGACATGTGCAGAAAGGGGGCGACTACCGCGAAAGCTTCCAGCCGGCACGCATCGCTCCGGAGCATCTGGCCGAAGCGCAGCGCATGGCTGCCAAAGTGACAGAGGCACTGACCGGTTACGGACTGTGGGGCGTTGAGTTTTTCCTGAGCCATGAGAACGGTGTGTATTTTTCCGAATTGTCTCCTCGCCCGCACGACACAGGTATGGTGACGCTTGCGAATACGCAGAACCTCAATGAGTTTGAACTGCACCTTTATGCGGTTTTGGGCTTGCCTATTCCGGGCATTGCGTTGGAGCATATCGGAGCCAGTGCGGTGATTCTTTCGCCTATATCAAGTAAAGATGCTCCCCGGTATAAGGGAGAAGAGCTGGTTTGCTCTCAGCCCGGCACCTATTTGCGTATATTCGGCAAACCGTCTACGCGTTTGAACCGCCGTATGGGTGTCGTTGTATGCTATGATAAGGTAGGAAGCGAGCTCGATGCTTTGCGAGGCAAATGCAAGTCGCTGGCTGCAAAAGTGGAAGTGTATTGATAATCAATATATTGAATTTTGATTCAGATTCATGCGGATTTGCCGTATCCGTATGAATCTGTTTTTTTGCATTTTGTATGCATTTCTTGATATAAATCATGAAAAGCGGACAAATGCATGCTTTTTGCTGTTTCTCCAAGTCATTGTATTGATCAGGGGGTTATATTTGCAACGCAAAACCAAACTAAACAACAAATGACAGAAAACAAAACGGTTAAGTATCATATTCCCCAACAGGGAATATACATGTACGCTCGTATGCGTGACGGAAAAACTGGAATGATTGTACTGAACAGTACAGACCACGAACAGATTCTCTCTGCTGAGTACTACAAGCCTCTGACCAAGGATTCCAAAATGGGTAAAGAGCTGTCTACTGGAAAGATGATTGACTTCTCCCAGAACCTGACGCTTTCCCCGCGCAAATCATTGATTATTGAATTTTAAGGAGAAAATTGTCTGTAAGTATTTTAAAGGCGTAGATGTGGCAAGCTTCTGCGCCTTATTTTGTATGTCTGCCAGACGGAATCTTCATGTTGGGCATCTGTTGTGGATAAAACGGCTGGAGATATAGCGACGATGCGCATGTGTATCTGAAAGTCTGGGAAAAATACAATATCTGGACAACAGGCTGGAAGCATGCGGCGCCTTGAGTGGCAGGCATGTCTATGAAGAAACATTCATTTGGGCTGTTGGCGTGCATCTTTCAGCCTTCTGCAAACTTTATCTCTAGTCTGGAGATTTGTATCTCTAGGCTAGAGATATATATTTTCAGTTTAAAGATATATGTCTTCAGGCTGAAGACAGAGGGATTGATTGCCTTTTTTTGTTTGCATGATAGGGAAGAATCATTATCTTTGTAAAAGTCAATGCCTATGAGGATGAATAAATTTTGGAAAATAAGTCTGCTGTTTTTGGGATGCTTCCTTTCCGTAAAGGCTGAATCTTCAGACAGGGAAGTGCCGGTTCCGACACGGGCGCAGGTTGTTTGGCAGGATGCTGAACTGGTGGCGGTTTTTCATTATGATTTGCATGTGTTTGATACGGCAAAATACGTGCAGACGCAAAACCGCATTACTCCGATAAGCGATGTGAATATATTTAATCCGGAGAAACTGGACACAGACCAGTGGATAAAGGCAGCGCGGGAAATGGGCGCGAAAATTGCCATTCTGACCGCTACGCACGAAACCGGTTTTGCGCTGTATCAGTCGGACGTGAATCCCTATTGCCTGAAGGCGGTGAGATGGCGCGAAGGAAAAGGGGATATCGTGCGGGATTTTGTGCGTTCGTGCCGCAAGTATGGCGTTCTTCCGGGCGTATATATCGGTATCCGCTGGAACTCTTTTCTAGGGGTGCATGACTTTCTTATGCCTCAGGACGGAACGGATTTTCAGCGCAACCGTCAGGAGTTCTACAACCGTATGTGTGAAGGGATGACCCGGGAACTGATGTCCCGTTATGGAGATCTGGCGATTGTATGGTATGACGGAGGAAGTCATGGGCCGGAACTGGGCGGACCGGACATATTGCCTGTCGTAGAAAAATACCAGAAGAATATAATCTTTTACCACAACACGCAGCGGGCGGATATCCGCTGGGGCGGTTCGGAAACGGGAACTGTTCCTTATCCATGCTGGGGCACCTATCCGTTTCCTTATTCGCATGCAAAGAATCAGAACTGTATATTCAAAGACAACAACCGTCTTTTGAAGACAGGTGATCCTGAGGGAAAGCATTATATGCCGGCGATGTCAGACACGCCTTTGCGCGGCTACAACGGACGGCACGAATGGTTTTGGGAGCCGGGAGATGAGGCTCACATTTATCCTTTGGAAGATTTGCAGCGGATGTATGAGCAGTCGGTGGGCCATAACTCCACATTGATTATAGGACTTACACCGGATAACCGGGGATTGCTTCCGGATGCGGATGTCCGGAGAATCAGGGAGTTCGGACAGTGGATAAAAGAAACATACGGCATGCCGCTAAAGGCTGTTTCGGGAAAAAGTGATATGTTGGAAATGGCATTTGATGAGGCACAGCAGATAACGCGCATTGTCTTGCAGGAAGATATCCGCCAGGGCGAACGTGTCCGTGCATATGAAATAGAGGGATTGACTTCAGACGGCTGGAAGGTTCTGGCTTCGGGTACGTGCATCGGGCATAAACGCATTGAACGTTTCGATCCTGTGTCGCTCCATGCTTTGCGGCTGAAGGTGTTGGATAGCGAGAAGACGCCGCTTATCCGTACATTTGCAGCGTATCGTTAATGTTGACGGCAAAGGCACGGATACGCAATTGAAGATGCTGGTCTGTCGTTGCGTATCCGTGCCTTCGCCGTCAAGGTTTCATGCCTTTGAGAGAAGGGGCATCAGCTTTTCGGAATGATTTCAAAAAACTCGGCCTGGCCTTCTATCTGAATCATTGTTGCCTCCGGAACAAGGCTGATGTGTGCAAAAGCCGTACTGATGGAAGTTTCTGCGAGCACAGATCCGTCCGCTTTCAGTTGCTTGAGCGTAATCTTTCCGGGGAGCTGGTTCATCAGCAGTGTATAGCTTTTCGTTCCTTCCGGGATGCCGAATGCAAATGTGTCTTTATTCTTGAACGAAGTGTCCAGGCATTTGTCGAAAGCGTAGAGCACCTGTTCAGGCTGTGCTGCTCTGATGGAAAATCCGATATTTTCCAGGCGGGGCGGATTTACTTCAAACGAACGGACGGAAGCGTAATTCCTTCGTCCGGAGTCAAGACGTCTGATGCGTACATAGCGTGCCTTGACGGTATCTCCTTTCCATGCGATGACATACTGCTGTTTCATATCGGGAATGAGTGCTGTCCATTGTCTGCCGTTTGCGGAACATTCCAGCACTGCATGGTCAAAATAGTCTACATCATTTACCGAATTCCTTCCCTGAAGGATCGAAACCTCGTTTACATCCCTGACACTGCCTAAATCCACTCCAATCCAGTCGCCGGCTTTTTGTCCGGAAGCGGAAGAGTAGTAAGTGGTAGAATCATTGTCGAACATAAGTCTGGTCAGTGCAGTAGCTGAATTGGCAAAAGAACTGATTCCTTTATGCAGCATGGGTTTCTGTCCCAGTATTTTTTCAAGGAAGCCATCTCCCATGTCGTTCATGGCACATTCATAGAAAGGCTGGAGTTTCATCGTTCCGCTTTTGTGTGCGTTGTATGCTTTACGGGCATCAGCACTCATCAGATTCTGCGTATATTTGTTCCAGAAAGCAGCGTTGTCTTCACCCGAACGGTAAAGTTTCATCAGTTCCAGAGCTCGTTCTCCCCGGACAGCCAGTTTGCCGAATTCTTCAAGCCATGGACGAAGTTCGTTGGCCAATTGCTTGTTGGCACATCCTTTTTCTATTTCTGCAGGAGCTTCTGCAGCCTTTTTGAACTCTGTCAATAAGGCATCGGCCTGTTCATCGGTGTAATCTTTCAGGCGGAAAGTCTTTGTTTCCCAGGATTCATCGCGCCGGTATCCAATTTCCGTGTCGGTAGAATGGATGGCAAAGGTACGGTAGGCTTCCGTTGCTTCCGGCATCAGTTCGGCCAGACCGCGTTCCCAGCTGTCCATCGGATTGTAGGCTGCTACATTCCAGGCATAGTCTGCAACGCCGTATAATGCCAGTTTGGAAGCTTCTCCATGTTCCATCGGGTTGCTTACGATTCCGCACAAGTCTTGGTTTGTCAGCGATGTGTCCAGTCCGTATGCAGGGCCTTGCATGATGATGTGTCGGGCATAATCCGTTACGGGAAAGTTCCACCAATAATAGCCGGGGCGTTTGATGCGCGTATTGAGCCATTCCATTGTTTCTTTCGTCAGGTCGCTGCATACGGCATCTCCTGTCCAAAATACATTGGTCGAAGGATCCAGGGTTTTGCCATAGATGGCCAGGCTTCCTTGAGGAGTCGGATTCGCCCAAAGTTTGGAATAGTCGGTGGGGCAGACAGTCAGCGGTGTTACATCTCCCTTTGCCTTTACGAAATCCTTGTCCAGGCGGTTGAGAAGATCCGTTTGTTTCTCCGGATTCGTACCTTCTCCTGAGATGTCATCAAAGAAGATCGCGAATGAGCGCACTCCCAGGTCGTACATCCAATTGAATTTGTTTATCAGATTCTGATAATCTTCTTCATTCCATTTGATGTCTTGTCCCGGGTGGATTGCCCACACAAAATTTACGCGGTTGCGCCGGCAGTTATCCACCAGTTCCTTGATGTTCCGGGCTTCTTCTTCCGGATACGGCAGACGCCAGTTCGGACAACTGTGGTAGGGATCGTCTTTCGGGCCGTACAGGTAAGTATTCATCTTGAACTTCCCATAAAAATCAATCAGCGACAAGCGTACTTTGTGCGACCAGGGTGTTCCGTAGAAACCTTCTACTACACCTCGCCAGGGCAGGTCCGGATAGTCGTTGATGAGGGCATAAGGCAGTTTTCCGTTCTTGCAGGCAGGGCTTTCTAGCAATTGGCGGAGTGTTTGGATGCCGTAGAAAGCTCCTTGTTCATCATAGCCTGTGATGGAGATGCCCTTTTTGCCGATGTCCAGATGATAGGCTCCGGAAATGGCTTTTACATTTTTCTTGCGGGCTGCTTTTTCACCGAAGTCAATGGTCAGTTTCACTCCGTTGGAAGCAAGTCTGGTGAACTGGAGGTCATTGGCAAATTTCTTTTGCTTGTCTTTCAATGCGAAGCCTGGTGTAATGTCTAGAAGATTGCCTCTGTCGAGCGTTATCTGATGGGGTGTCGGACTGATGACAATGCCTTGATGGTCTGTCTTTTTACCCGGAACAGGTAAGATGTTCTGCGCTTCCGAACGTTGGGATGAAAGGTCAAAGTCGGTTTCCTGTGCGGATAAGTTACCGCATATTAATGCTCCAGCAACCCATGCCGCAAGCCATTTCTTGTTGTTGCTCATAAAGTTTGTTGTCTAATTAGGAACTTTTATTGTTGAGTAAGAAGGTTAATCAAAGGTTTTAATGTGGTACCGGTTTTGCCGGGATTCTATACATTCTCCGTATAGTCCCGGCAATTGTGTCCTTGAAGCGTCCTGTCAGTCAATCACTGTTACCCATCCGTACGGATCCGGCTCGTCGCCGTATTGGATGGCGCGCAGTTTGTGGTACAGTTTTTCGCTGATAGGTCCCGGTTTTCCGTCTTTCGCGATGACGTACGACTTCTGGTTCTCCAGATCATCGATGCGTTCGATCGGGCTGATAACGGCTGCTGTTCCGCAGGCTCCGGCTTCTTCGAATGTTGTCAGCTCTTCTTCCGGAATCGGGCGGCGTTCAACTTTCAGACCCATATCTTCAGCCAACTGCATCAGACTCCGGTTGGTGATTGACGGAAGGATGGAAGTTGAAAGCGGCGTGATGTAGGTGTTGTTCTTGATTCCGAAGAAATTGGCGGCGCCGCATTCGTCGATGTATTTCTTTTCCTTTGCGTCCAGGTAAAATTCGCTGGCATATCCGGCATCATGAGCCATCTTGTTGGCGCGGAGGCTTGCCGCATAGTTTCCTCCCACCTTGAAGGTTCCGGTTCCCAATGGGGCCGCACGGTCGTATTGGCGGATAATGACATAGGGGTTGGTTGCGAAGCCGCCTTTGAAGTACGGGCCTACAGGAGTGACAAATACCACGAACAAGTATTCTTTGGCAGGATGAACGCCGACTTGAGCGCCTGTACCGATGAGCAGCGGACGGATGTAGAGCGAGGCGCCGCTTTCGTACGGCGGAATGAAGCGTTCGTTGGCTTTCACCACCTTCTTTACGGCTTCGCAGAACATTTCAGTCGGAAACTCAGGCATCAGAATCCCGCGGCAAGTGCTTTGCAGGCGTTCGGCATTTGCTTCCGGGCGGAAGATGCGGATTTTGCCGTCTTTCCCGCGGTAAGCCTTCAGACCTTCAAATGCTTCCTGTCCATAGTGGAGGCAAGTAGCGGCCATATGGATGTTCAGCGTTTCTTCTGAGCAAAGTTCCAGTTCTCCCCATTTCCCGTCGCGATAATAGCATCGCACGTTGTAATCTGTCTTCATGTAGCCGAATGACAGATTCGACCAGTCAATTTCTTTCATTGTTATTTGAATTTTAAGTGTTTTCCTTTTTTGTGCGAAAGCAAAAGTACATTATTTTTTACATAAAACAATGTTTGTCCGTCGTTTTTTTGACATTTCATCATTCCGGCTTGTCAAAAGAAACACGGTACCATCGCGTTTGTGAAAACTCGATGATACCGTGCAGCATTGTTCCTTTATTCATTCTCCTGAAAAGGAGAACGGGAGATTCATTTCTTTATTTGCGCTTCAACCCATTTTCGTGCGTTCACGAATGCTTCCATCCACGGAGTGATCTGGTCTTCATGGATACGTCCGGCGGGATAGCAGGCATTGTTCCAGGGGAAACATGCACGTTCCAGATGAGGCATCATTGCCAGATGGCGTCCGTCCTGGCTGGCGATACCTGCCACACTGTAGTCTGATCCGTTCGGATTGCCCGGATACTCGTCGTAAGAGTATTTCAGTACGACATTGTAGTGGTCTTCCGGATAAGGGAGTGAGAATTTGCCTTCTCCATGGGCAACCCATATGCCCAGTTTTGAGCCGCTTAACGAACCGAACATTACGCTGCGGTTCATCGGAACAGTCACACCGAGGAATGCTGATTCGAACTTGTGTGAATCATTATGCAGCATTTTGCCTTTCTTCTCGTCTTCCGGAGTTATCAGCCCCAGTTCCATCATCAGCTGGCATCCGTTGCATACGCCCAATGACAAGGTGTCTTTGCGTGCATAGAACTTGTCGAGCGCAGCTTTTGCTTTCGGATTGAACAGGAAGCTTCCTGCCCATCCCTTGGCAGATCCTAAGACATCGGAATTGGAGAAACCTCCGCAGAATACAATCATGTTGATGTCTTCCAGCGTTTCGCGTCCGCTGACGAGGTCGGTCATCGTAACATCCTTTACGTCAAAGCCGGCCAGATAGAGCATATAAGCCATTTCGCGCTCGCCGTTTGTTCCTTTTTCACGGATGATGGCTGCCTTTATTCCGCTTGGAGTGCGGCGGTCGGGATTCAGTCCGAACTGCGACAGCTTGCCGGTAAAGCTCGGGTCGAAAGCGAATTCAAGCGGCTGCTTCTTGTAGTTTTCAAAGCGTTTCTTTGCGCAGCCGTTCATGCTTTGCTTGCGGTCGAGCAGGTAGGAGGATGAGTACCATACATCGCGCAGATAATCGATTCCGAACTGATAAGTGGCATCTTCGTGTGAAACGAGGATGTGACGTTCTTCGCTCGGCACACCTAATTTGATATATCCTACTCCGGCCTCTTCCAGAATCTTCTTCACTTCATGCTTGTGCTTGTCGGCCACCTGAATTACGATACCCGGGTTTTCTGCAAATAGGATTTTCACGATGTCATCGCACTTGAACTTGTTGAGGTTGATTTCCATACCTCCGTCCATGTTGGCGAAGCACATTTCGAGCAGCGTTGTGATGAGTCCTCCGGCTGAAATGTCGTGTCCCGCCAGAATCAGGCCTGCATTCACCAGTTTCTGAACCGCCATGAAAGCGTCGCGGAAGTATTCCGGGCTCTGTACAGTCGGCACGTCATCGCCTACCTTATTGAGGGATTGCGCAAAGGCCGAGCCTCCCAGGCGCAGCTGGTCGAAACTGAAGTCGATATGATAGAATGTAGTTTTCGGATTGTTTACCATTACCGGAGAAACGACTTTCCTGATGTCGGAAACCTCGCCTCCAGCTGATACGATAACAGTTCCCGGGCTGATGATCTTTTCTCCGTCCGGATATTTCTGGGTCATTGACAGCGAGTCTTTTCCTGTCGGCACGTTGATTTGAAGCGCACAGCAGAAATCCGACAAAGCCTTGACTGCCGTATACAGGCGTGCGTCTTCGCCTTCCTGCGAACGGCAAGGCCACATCCAGTTGGCTGAAAGCGACAGGCTGTTCATTCCGTCGGCAAGCGGAGCCCAAACGATGTTGGTAAGCGCTTCGGAAACAGCCAATACGGAACCGGCTGCCGGGTTGGCGAGAGCAGCCTGAGGAGCATGTCCGAGTGCTGTGGCGATACCTTTTTCTCCGCGATAGTCGAGAGCCACGACACCGCAGTCGCTCAACGGCAACTGGAGCTCTCCCTGGCATTGCTGGCGTGCGATTTTTCCGGTGACTGAGCGGTCTACCTTGTTGGTGAGCCAGTCTTTGCAGGCTACAGCTTCCAGCTGAAGGACACGGTTCAGATATTCGTCCAGTTTGGATGCTTCGTAAGTGACGTTTTCATAATGGCGTTCTACTGTTTTGTCCACCATGTATGTTTTCGGCGAAGAGCCGAACATCTGGTCAACCGCCAGGTCAAACGGACGTACGCCGTCGGCTTGTTCAAAGGCAAAGCGGTGGTCGCCTGTCGTTTCGCCTACCACGTACATCGGAGCACGTTCGCGTTCGGCAATCTTCTGCACGTGTTCGATGGATTTCTCTTCAATCAGCAGTCCCATGCGTTCCTGCGATTCGTTGGCGATGATTTCCTTTGCCGACAATGTTTCGTCGCCGATCGGCAGTTTGTCCATGTGGATCAGACCGCCGCAGTCTTCCACCAGCTCCGACAAGCAGTTTACGTGTCCAGCCGAGCCGTGGTCGTGGATCGAAACAATCGGATTCTGGTCTTCTTCACATAAAGCGCGTACCACGTTGTATGCGCGTTTTTGCATTTCCGCATTTGCACGCTGTACGGCGTTCAGCTCGATGCCGGAAGAATAGCGTCCTGTGTCAACCGACGATACGGAGCCTCCTCCCAGGCCAATGCGGTAGTTGTCGCCGCCCAGCACTACGATTTCATCGCCGGCTTCGGGAGTCCCTTTCAGGCAATCACGTTTTGTGCCGTAGCCTACGCCTCCTGCCAGCATGATTACTTTGTCGTAAGCATATTTTTCTCCGTTTTCCTGATGTTCGAATGTCAGTACTGAACCGCAGATCAGCGGCTGTCCGAATTTGTTTCCGAAGTCAGACGCTCCGTTCGATGCTTTGATGAGAATCTGTTCTGGGGTTTGGTACAGCCATTTGCGTACGGGCAGGATGTTTTCCCATTCGCGGTCTTCTTCGGTGCGCGGATAAGAAGTCATGTAGACAGCCGTACCGGCAATCGGCCATGATCCCTTGCCTCCTCCCATGCGGTCGCGGATTTCTCCTCCTGTACCTGTGGAAGCACCGTTGAACGGTTCTACAGTTGTCGGGAAGTTATGTGTTTCGGCTTTGAGCGAGATAACGGTTTTGATATCTTTTATGATGAAGTAGTCGGAAGTGGAATGATCTTTCGGAGCAAACTGTTCTACAACGGGTCCTTCTGCAAAAGCCACATTATCCTTATAAGCGGAAATGATCTTGTTCGGGTTTTCCTTGGTTGTTTTCTTTATCATCTGGAAGAGCGATGATTCCATTTCCTTTCCGTCAATAATGAACGTTCCGCCGAATATTTTATGGCGGCAATGTTCGGAATTGATTTGAGCGAACCCGAAAACTTCCGAGTCGGTCAGCCTGCGTCCCAAATCTTGTTCAACCTTCTTCAGATAGTCCATTTCCTCTTTCGAGAGTGCCAGACCTTCCTTTTCGTTGTATTCTTCGAGGTTGTCGATATATACAATGGGTTGAGGCTTGATGTTTATGGTGAATATATTCTGGTCGAGCCCATGATACATGCGTTGCAGCATCGGGTCATGGTCTGCGTTTTCATCTTTCACAGGAAAATATTCTTCGATACGGCGTATGCCGCTGAGTCCCATATTCTGCGTGATCTCTACAGCGTTGGTACTCCATGGAGTAATCATTTCGCGCCGAGGGCCTACAAACCAGCCTTTCAGGTTCTCTTCGCTTTCCGTGGCAGCGTCACCGTAGAGCCAGCATAATTTTTTGATGTCTTCAGAGTTCAGTTCCTGACTGCATTCCGTTGCAATCACGCTTTGGGATGGTGTTCTGAAAAATAGAATCATAGCACTTTTATAATTAAAATGAATTATCAAAGAAATTTATGTGCAAAGGTACATAATTAGCTGGAATAAAACGAAGAATTTTATCAAAATGCGGTCTGCGGCATTAAAATTCCGGCGGTGTTCGGAGAGGAAGATGGCGGCTGTACGGCTTTGTCTGTTTTTCTTTTCACTCCGTTTGCCGTTTCCGGAACGTTTTGGGATTTGTTTGTTCTGATGTTTAGATGAATATGCCTTCCTTTTTTTGAATGGCATCTGATAGTTTGTAACAAAACTTTCCGTATCTTTGCCCTAATATAATTTGTGAGCAGAGATATGCAGACGAGTGACAGCATTGTGATTATTCCTACCTATAATGAAAAGGAAAATATAGAAAATATTATCAGGGCAGTGTTCGGACTGGAGAAGTGTTTTCATATTCTGGTTATAGAAGACAATTCGCCAGACGGTACAGCCGGCATTGTACGCAGGTTGCAGGCAGAGTTTCCTGCGCGGCTTTTTATGATTGAACGGAAAGGCAAGCTAGGATTGGGCACGGCATATATTACCGGCTTCAAGTGGGCCATTCAGCATCACTATGACTATGTGTTTGAAATGGATGCCGACTTCAGTCACAATCCGAATGACCTGCCGCGCCTTTATAAAGCCTGTCACGATGAAGGGGCGGATGTTTCGATAGGTTCCCGTTATGTCAGCGGGGTGAATGTCGTGAATTGGCCCATGGGACGGGTACTTATGTCGTATTTTGCATCAAAATACGTGAGATTCATCACGAGGCTGCCCATTCACGATACCACGGCCGGATTTGTGTGTTACCGCAGGCAGGTGCTTGAAACAATCCGTCTTGACTGCATCCGTTTCAAGGGGTATGCCTTCCAGATAGAAATGAAATTTACGGCATATAAATGCGGATTCCAGATTACGGAGGTGCCGGTGATTTTCATTAACCGTGAGTTGGGCACTTCAAAAATGAACAGCAGCATCTTTGGTGAGGCGGTATTCGGTGTCATTCAGCTCAAATGGGACAGCTGGTTCAAAAAATATCCGAAAAAACAGTAAAAACGGACAATTATGAAACGTACTTTGATACATCATGCAACGATTGTAAACGAAGGAACCCGCTTCGCCGGTTCGGTCGTAATAGAAGGAGAGAAGATAAAGGAAGTGCTTCGAGGGGACACTTGTCCGTCGGTTCCGTGCGATGAGGCAATAGATGCGCATGGCGCATTTCTCATTCCGGGAGTAATTGATGACCACGTACACTTTCGTGATCCCGGACTGACGCATAAGGCTGATATGGCTACGGAAACGGCTGCCGCTGCTGCTGGAGGCGTGACTTCATTTATGGATATGCCCAACTGCAATCCGCAGACCACTACGCTTGAAGCGTTGGAAAACAAGTTCGCGGATGCGGAAAAGAAATGTGTGGTGAACTATTCTTTTTATTTTGGAGCTACAAACAGCAATGCGGATTTGTTGAAGCAGCTTGACAGAAGCCGTGTGTGCGGGGTGAAGCTTTTCATGGGGGCAAGCACGGGAAATATGCTGGTGGATCGTATGGAAACATTGCGCCGGATTTTTTCGGAAGCAGGCATGCTGATTGCCACACATTGTGAGGACCAGAACGTCATTCGCAGGAATACGGAAATCTTCAAGGAAAAATACGGTGACGATCCTGACATTTCCTGCCATCCGCTTATTCGGAGCGAAGAGGCTTGTTGGGCATCGTCGTCACTGGCCGTCCGTCTTGCTGAAGAAACGGGAGCCCGGCTGCATATCCTTCATGTGAGTACAGCCCGCGAACTGGAGCTGTTTGAAGATAAGCCGCTCCGTGAAAAACGCATCACGGCTGAGGCGTGTGTGTCGCATCTGTTTTTCTGCGATGAAGACTACAAGGTGTTGGGAACGCGCATCAAATGCAATCCGAGCATTAAGACGCGGCAGGACCGTGATGCCTTGCGTGCTGCTTTGCGGACAAACCGTATTGATGTCATCGGCACGGATCATGCTCCTCATTTGTTGAGCGAGAAGCAGGGGGGAGCGTTGAAAGCTGTATCGGGTATGCCTACTTTGCAATTCTCGCTGGTGAGCGTTTGCGAACTTGTGCGTGAAGGGGTGATCAGTATGGAGCAGCTGGTTCAGAAGATGTGTCATGCGCCGGCCGAACTGTTCCAGATCAAAGGGCGCGGATATATTCGTCCGGGATATCAGGCAGACCTTGTTCTGCTGAATCCGGATTGTGAATGGACGGTTACGCCGGAATGCATTGAAAGCAGATGCGGATGGAGTCCGATGGAGGGACGTATTTTCCATTCAAAGGTGGAAAAGACCATAGTTAATGGCAGTCTGGTTTACTCTGACGGACGGGTAGACAAATCGCACCGGGGCCAGGCTTTGTTTTTTGAACGTTAACACATGATTTTGTATGCAGACAGGAATCACAACGGTTACTTATCGGGTTCATGAGTTGGTTGAATACATCAATTGGATTTATTTTTTTCATGCGTGGGGATTCCAACCGCGTTTTGCAACCATTGCGGATATCCATGGATGTGATGCTTGCCGCGCAGGATGGTTGGCTTCCTTCCAGACAAATGACCGTCAGAAGGCTTCCGAGGCTATGCAGTTGCATAAAGAAGCGATGCGGATGCTATGGTCTCTTGATGAAGAATTCCGTGTTTATGCTGTGTATAAACTGATGGATGCCAATTCGGATGGGGATAATTTGCTGCTGGACGGAACTGTGTTCCCGTTGCTCCGTCAGCAGACTCGCATCGCTCCGGACAATCCGTTTCTTTGTTTGAGTGATTTTGTCCGTCCGCTTTCGTCGGGCATCTGTGATACTGTGGGAGGATTTGCAACAACGGTTGATCCGACTATGGAGGAGCTTTATCAGAACGATGACTTCAAATGCCTGCTTGTAAAGACATTGGCCGAACGTCTGGCTGAGGCCGCAGCCGAGAGGACACATGAACTGGTCCGTAAGGAAGTGTGGGGATACGCAAAAGATGAGAACTTGACGATAAAGCAGTTGCTGAGGGAAGATTATCAGGGAATCCGTCCGGCGGTAGGCTATCCTTCCTTGCCAGACATTTCTGTGAGCTTTCTGCTCGACCGGCTGATTGACATGAAACGTATCGGTATCCGCTTGACTGAAAACGGGATGATGTATCCTCACGCTTCGGTTTGCGGACTGATGTTTGCTCACCCTGCTTCAAAGTACTTTTCTGTAGGAAAAATCGGTCTGGACCAGTTGCAGGACTATGCCCTTCGCAGAGGTATGTCTGTAGAAGATATGAAGAAATACCTGGCGGCTAATTTGCAAAATTGAAAATAGAGTAACGATGATGATATTGCTGAGAGTTTTAATTCTTTTTCTGGTTCTTCTGCTGTTGCCTGACTGGTATATCTACCGTTCATATATACGCAGGTTGAAGAACAATAAGATGAGGCGGCTGTACTGGCTTCCTTCCGTTGTCCTTCTGGCGGGTCTGTTAGTCTTTATAGCCGCAGGCGAAGCTTTGCATGGCTGTTTGGGCATTTACCTTGTCGTCGCTTTGTGTCTGTCTGTTCCAAAAGCTGTATTTGCTCTTCTCAGTTTGTTCTTGAAAGGTGCAGGGCGGTTGTTCCGGATTCAGATTCCGCATGGATGGATTTCCTCATTTGCTGCGTTTGCCACGTTTGCATATGTTCTTTTCGGGGCGGTTGAGGGAAAAGAGTTTTTTCAGGTAAAGGAAGTAGAGTTTGTTTCTCCTGATTTGCCTGAAGCCTTTGACGGTTACCGCATTCTGCAACTTTCAGACATTCACTCGGGCAGTTGGAAAGGAAACGGAGAGGCCATTCGTCGGGCCGTAGAGATTTGCAATCAGCAAAAAGCGGATGTGATTGTCTTTACGGGGGATTTGGTGAACAGCCGTGCAAGTGAACTTCCGGAGTTTATGCCGTTGCTTTCTGATCTGAAAGCGGACGACGGAGTTTTTTCTATCGTCGGGAATCATGATTATGGCACTTATGTGCATTGGAATTCAGACGCAGAGCGTGCAGCCAATTTTCAGAAGCTTATAGCTGAAGAAAAGCAGATGGGATGGGATGTGCTTTTGAACGAGCACCGCATTTTGCGCCGCGGCAATGATTCGATTGCGCTTGTAGGAGTAGAGAACAGCGGAAATCCTCCTTTTCCGGATTATGCGGATCTGCCGCGTGCCTTGAAAGGAACAGAAGGTTTGTTCAAGGTGCTTCTTAGCCATGACCCGACGCATTGGAGGCGCAGCGTACTGCCCGAAACAGACATTCAGCTGATGCTGTCGGGGCATACTCATGATATGCAGGTGAGCGTGTTTGGCTTTTCTGCCTCTCAGTTTGTTTATCCGGAACACCGCGGCATGTATCTTGAGGAAGGACGCGGACTTTATGTCAATGTTGGGTTAGGGTTTGTGCTCTTTCCTTTCCGCCTCGGATCGTGGCCCGAAATCACTGTAATAACTTTAAGAAGATAACATCAAAATAAAAATAATTATGAGAATCTTATACATCATTTATCAAATTTGTATCGGGCTTCCCATCTTTCTGGTCCTTACGTTGCTGACGGCTCTTACCACGATGCTGGGATGCTGGTTGGGCGACGGTCATTTCTGGGGATATTATCCCGGTAAAATATGGTCGCAGTTGACGTGTTGGGTATTTTTGCTTCCCGTGAAGGTGGAAGGGCACGAGCATATTGACCACAATACTTCTTATGTATTTGTCGCCAATCATCAGGGGGCTTTTGATATTTTTCTGATTTACGGATTTTTAGGAAGAAATTTCAAATGGATGATGAAGCAGAGTCTGCGCAATATTCCGCTTGTGGGAAAGGCATGCCAGTCGGCTGGATTCATTTTCGTAGACCGTTCCAGTCCGCGTCAGATATACAGAACGATCAAATATGCGGAGCGTATTTTGCAAGGCGGTACCTCGCTGGTTGTATTTCCGGAAGGGCGGCGCACGTTTACCGGTCAAATGAATCCTTTTAAGAAAGGTGCATTTTTTCTGGCCGATCAGCTCCAGCTTCCGGTTGTTCCGATGACGATCAGCGGTTCGTTCGATATTTTGCCCCGTACCGGCAAGCTTCTGCATTGGCATCCGCTGAAGCTGACAATCCACAAGCCTATTTATCCGGTGGGAAAAGGAGATGAAAATCTGAACATGTTGATGGAGAAGTCGCGCGAGATGATAGCAGGCGGCTTTTCGGAATAATTGGTCGCTTTCAT
>NZ_JANRHN010000046.1:0-20581 GCF_024733745.1 Bacteroides sp. ET225
TTCTTAAACACAGCATTGCAGCCTTGGAGGCAGCCCGTTCAATGCCTCTTCTCCAGCATACTACAATCCTTCAATGACATCAGGTGAAAGTCCGGTAGCACGGGATATGGAAAAAACGTCAAGCCCCATCTCCTTGAGATTCCGCGCCACGTCTTCTTTCCCTTTTTCCATACCTTTTTCTATCCCTTCCGCAAGGCCCTTCTCCAGACCTTCCGCAAGGCCCTTCTCCAAACCTTCCGCAAGGCCTTTCTGACGCTCGAACTCCATCACCGCAAGCTGGTCGCGGTAGACCTTGATGCTCTCGTCGTATTTTATCCGTTCCTCCTTGCTCAGGGCAGCGATGTCAACAATCTCCTCCAGTCTTTTGAAAACGGCATTGCGCGCCTTAAAAGGCAACCTGTTCAATGTTTCCATATTCTTCAATACATAAATCCAACGTTCAAAATCTGTCGCGCATTCAGACTCCTCCTTGTCAAACGAAGGAAGCTCCAGAAAAATGTAGCGCATCTTGTCGCTGAACTGCTCATGAGTTTCACGGTCGGCAAGAACGATGTCTGTGCGCAGCTTGCTCGGAAGGTCTGTCAAACGGAAGTTCACGAAGAATATTCCATAGACAGCCTTCAGGCTGAATTTCCAGTCCGATCCCCTTTCGCCCTGACGGGCTATCGCCTGAGAGAGGTAGTAAAGCGTACGCTCCCGGAAATTGACGTGCTCACGGTTCTGCATTTCTACGATAAACTGCTCGCCGTTCGAGTCTGTACAGTAAACGTCATAAATAAGACCACGGTCGTTTTCGAATTCCGGAAGAAGTTCCTTGTCCAGAAAATGGATATCCTCCACATGACGCTCGCCTTCCAGCAATGCGTTGAGAAAATCAATCAGAAGGTCCTTGTTGATCTCCTGACCGAAAATGCGCTTGAAGCCCACGTCTGTAAAAGGGTTGATGAATTTTGCCATAGCAGTAATGTCCTGAAAATTGCCGTTATAACGCAAATATACAGAATCCGGCAGATATAACAAAAAGGAACGATGAATTTCATTCCGTAAGGCTCAAATTCCGGCAATTGCAGGATTTTTCCCATCCTGCCCCATCGACAGACAATAACCCAAAAAACCGTCGGCAACGGTCTGTGCGTCACCGACGGTTCGTACAATAACAAATACAAAAACTCTCTTAGCCGCTGCAAGGACTAAAAAGATTGCTTTTCCCAAAGCATGAAGGAAGCCTCCCAGGTATGCATCCTCCATACTTCCATGACTTTATTTCAATGCATTCAACCAGGCTGGAACATATCCCAAGCGACGTTCAAGCTGCGCTTCGTAGAGCGACTGCGGCTCCACAGGCGTACCGTTGCTCTCATCCAGCTTCACCTGATCCTGCACAAAGGTTACCGGTTCTCCATGGAAGCCTACAATTACCGGAGGCAGAATCTTCCAATACTTCCATCCCGAACGCCACCAGTCGAATTCCGTTCCTACATTTCCGTTGCCCTTCGGAGCCGGCGAATTGATGGAATTCATGTTCCAGATGGTCAAGTCGGCCAGATGATTAGGCACCTGCTCCGCATCTCCGCCCTGGCGCGTCTGCATGAAACCTCCCGTACAGCAGTCGATCAGCGTAGCTCGCGGCTGGGTTGCATGCGCCTCAAAGCAAGCGTCGCTTCCCCATGAAACACGCCAGATTACGGCACCCATGCTCGGCTTGGAAACGCCGCAGGCATGGTATTGCCCTGCTCCTTCCACAATATTCGACGAAGACCACTGGTCGGCAAGCGGACGATTGGAGCGGTCGCGGACCGCACCGATAAACACACGGCTCGAACCTTGCGAGCGGATCGCTGCATGGCCTCCATTTCCGTCAATATCAATATCATATGCTGAACAGTTGGCGCACGATATGATGGAAGCCGCCTCGCTTACGCTCGTAAACCGGACTCTGCGCATCCACGAGTTTACAAGCCGCATGAAATTGATCGGCTTGTAGGCACCGTCGTCTTCCCAGCTGCGGTGATGCTTAAAGTCGGACACCGAATGGCCGACAAAACACAAGTCCTCCACACCCACGTTCTCGTAATGCCTGTACTTGCGCAACTGCCAGTCCCATTGCGGGTCCACCTCATGCATAATCGGTTCTTTGAAAGTCACCGTGTTGCCTTCAATCTTTTCAATCTGGTGAATATCTTCCACCTGCACGCCCTTTTCCGAAATGTTTGTCATGGTAGACTCCCATTCATACGGCTGAAGTTCCTGTGCCACCAGCTCCGGGCTGTTGTCGTGCAAATACAGACAAACCCATTCACCCTCGCTGAAAGCGTTTGCATTGGCCACTTCCACACTGAAGGTTCCTTTTGCCGCACCTCCCGTCACGTCATAGACATCACTCGTCAGAAACGAATTGTGCTTGATGGTAATCAGAGTCGGCGACGAATACATGCTGTTGTCATTCGGCAACATAGGGGTCTCCATGATAAGTCGGGTCTTGTCCGGCCCGTCACCCTTAATCACGAAGTTCCCGCCAAACATCGTAATCGCATGACTCGTATTATTTCCCCGGCTGTCCGTGTCACCAGAGGTTTTATTGTCATCCTTCGTATTGTCGTCTTCGTTATGCAACACATAATCGCCCGCGGGGAAATAGATTACCACATTGGCGTTTCCATTGCCCGAAGATTTGTCCAGCCCATACTTTGCCATAATATCCAGCAAAGCCTGACGCGCGCCCACTTTATAGTCATCCATCCATTGTCTGACGTTTACACGCTCCCACGCAGCTTCCGGAGGAGCCTCTTCACCGTGCCTGTATCCGGCATACGAAAAGTCAAGCAGCACATTGCCGTCCGCACCGGCCACAAACTTGTTCCACGCGTCTGTAGTCGCCTTGCCTTCAACCGGCACGTTTATTTCATACGCTCCGCAGCGCAGATATATTGTCACTTTATCCCCGTCAACAGAACAGGAAGCAAACGGAGAGAAAGCGGATTTGCCCGCCTTGTCCACATCCCACACCTGACGTGTACTCAACTGCTTCCATTCTCCTCCGTCAAATGAAACCTCCCAGTATCTTTTGTCGCTTAAACGGAACTGGGGAGTCACCGCAGACTTGCCCGTCGAGCTCAATGCAGGTGCCGGCTGTCCGTCACTCCCTTCCAACGTTCCGGAGCTTCCGTCCAGCTCATACGTCCAATAGCCATTCCCGTCTATGCCGACAAGAGGAACAGAATTGACCTTCTCCTGTTCGGCATATATATTCAGAACATGGTTGTTGTCCAGTTCCATCACCGCGCTGCCGTCCGCTTCCGTAAAGCAAGTCAGCACTTTCACATGGCCTTCAGCCAGCGACTGCATATCTGCGATATCACGGTTCAGCTGAGAAAACACGTCTTCCGCCTGCGGAGTATCAGGCGTACCGGAATCTTCCACCGCATCATCCTTGCATCCTGGCGCGACAAGCAACAGCGCAGCCGCACAGAAGGCATACAGGAATCCTCTTTTCATCCACTTCCCTTCCAACATGTCAGACTATTTTATCGCATTCAACCATGCCGGGACATATCCCAGACGTCTTTCCAGTTGGGCTTCGTACAACGACTCCGGAGTAACCATCGCGCCTGTACTTTCTTCATAAGTCAGCTGATCAGGCTCATCCGTAAAATCAACAGAAGCGCCGTGTACACCGACCACAATCGGAGGATAAATCTTCCACCACGTGTCATCAGCTGCCCACCATTTAAAATCCGTTCCCCAGCTTCCTTGCGCATTCGAAGTTCCTGTTACATACAAGTTCCATAAAGTCAAGTCTGCCAAGTGGTTCGGATTCTCTTCTTCAGCACCACCTGCACGATAACGCACCAATCCGCCCCTGCACATGTCAATCAATGTAGCCCGAGGCTGAGTGGCATGCGACTCAAAACAAGCGTCTTTTCCCCATTCACAATTCCAGACAACCGTACCTATGCTTGGCTTCGACACGCCACAGCTGTGGAACTGTCCCTCACAAGGATTATTTTTAGCATCCGAGCCTGTGCTTGCATCTTTGACAGCACCAATAAAGACACGCGTAGAATGCTGGGAACGGACAGCCGAATGCCCGCGAGTCCCGTCAATCACAATATTATATGCAGAACTGTTGGCAGATTCATTGATGCTTACCGCTTCACTAACACTGGTAAATTTCACGTTTCGCACCCACGAATTGACCACACGGCTGAGGACTAAGGGCTTATATGCTCCATCATACTGCCAACCCAGTTTTTGTTTGTCCGCCGAGCCATAATCATCACCATGATGTGAATAGCCGTCCAAAGCATTGCCCTCAAAAGCCAAATCTTCAACGCCTACATTCTCCAGATATTTATAGTCCTTTATTTCCCAACCATACGCATGATTTACCTCATGCATAATAGGTTCGACAAAAGTAACCGATGTAGCTGTCTTTGACTTTACCTGATGAAACTCCGTTACTTTAACTCCTTCGTCTTCTCCGCTGCCATTAATCGTCCAGTTACTGCCCAAAGGAATCGGTCCGACTTCTTGCTTTACAAGTTCAGGGTCATGACTACGCAACCTTAACTGCACCCAACTGCCGACAGTTATATCTGACGTATTGTCTACCTGCACAGAAAATGCCCCTTTAGGCGAATCACCGGTCACGCTTGCAAGCAGTTTCATATTGGACGCATCCGGACTGTTCGTTTGTCCAATCTTGATTAACTCCGGAGAAGAACCCGTATTGTTTACATCTGTCGCCAAATTAGGAGTTTCCATCACAAGGACTGTACTTTCTGGCCCATCTCCCTTAATGATAAAATTGCTTGCGCTGACAAATATGGTTGTGCTCCGGTTGTTCCCATCTTCATCAGTCGCGGCATTTGTACCGCCACCGGAATCATTGTCATCATTATTATGAAGAATATATCTTCCGGCAGGAAAATAAACGACCATATTCGCAGCCTTGCCGCGATTCTTCCATCCGTCATCCCCTCCTAAATTTTCATCCTTGCTACCAAAAAACTGTGTTTCCCTTAATATCTTCAGCAAAGCTTCCCTTGAAGATTCTTTTCCTGTGGGATCAGCGCCATAATCCAAAACATTATACACCTTATACCCCCATGCAAATCCGTCGGCAGGAGCCACTTCACCGTGCATATATCCGGCATACGAATAGTCAAGCAATACATTGTCCTCGCTGCCCATCACAAACTTCTTCCATGCCTCAGCAGAAGATGACGCACTCGCATCAACCGTCACAGACGCTTCACCGTTGCGCAACGACAATGTAAGCTGACCGCTGCCATCCATTTCAACCGATTTGTACAGAGAAAAGTTGGCAGAGGTCTTTCCTGTCATGTCAGCAGCCGGAGCATCAGAAAGCCGCTTCCACTGATTGCCGTTCAAAGAAACCTGCCAATAGCCGTCCTCGCCCAAGGCAACCTGGGGAGTATACACACCTTTGCCTGTTTTTCTCAAAGCCGGAACTGAATTCCCGGCCATATCAGTCAGCAAACCACTTTCTCCGTTCAACTGTACCGTCCAATAGCCTTCTTCGTTCACGCCAAACAACGGAATGTCTGCATCGTCCTCCGTCCGGGAAACGGCAGTCGCGATTTTCCCGTCACTCAATTCCAAGCGATAGGCTCCAGACTCTTCCTGCGTATAATTCACCACCTCTGCATCACCCTCAAAAAGCGCCTGCATCGCCGCAATATCCGCATTATACTGGTCAATAACGGAAGCTATTTCCGCCGGCTGTTCCGGTATTACAGGCGCATCGTCCTGAACCACTTCTTCGTCCGAGCATGCCGCCATAACCAGCAAGCCCAAGCACCACATCCAATTTTTCAAGAATCTTACACTCATAGTATCTAATTTTACCAAGTCCTGCAAATCGTTCGGACGGCTTCCGGAAGCCGTTCAGACTGAACAAATTTAATATATTTTTCCAACACTGGAAAACACCGGAGAAGCCGAAATCTTATTAATGAAAAATAAAGCACCTATTTTTGTACAATTATGACATATAAGGCCGTACAACCTTCAGTCTAAGAAAAATGGGGACTTCCTGAAACACCATTAAGAAAGGTCTGATCAATAAACTAACAGAGAATAAAACAGAAAATTGGCCGGCGGTCAGTACTCCGGAAAGTCAAGTCGTTTAAGGTAATCTGTTCATGTTTTCCACCCGCTCGTCAGTCCGTACATACACTGTCAGGGGTAACACTAATATTTTCCGACAAATCATCTTCCTTCAGCCTGTTGTCTATATCGTCCAACTCTTCCCTATACCTCTCCATATCAGTCCTGTGCGTTTCTGCATTCTCCGATATCTTTAACAAAGATATTTTGACCGAGATTATTACAGCCAGCACAATATTCGACAAAATATTCATCACCAGATAAGCTATGAAACCGATAAAACATGCAACCGCACAATAGACGGGCAATACACCTGCATCAAGAAAAGGCAATAAAGTTATTTCTCTATGAAATGTACCCCATGTTAATGCACCCACAAAAATCAAACTGTGCAACACAAGACCCGGGCCGAGGATTCTCTTCCACCGGCAATCCATCTCCAACCGCTCGAACCAAAGGCAGTGGAGCAGCAGGACAGACACGGACAAGAGCATCACCTCCAGCAGACCGTCCACACAAGTACCGCACTTATGCTGGAACACTCCGGCAAACAGGACGAACAGACCGAACAGGAAACAGTCATACGAAATGACAGAAAGGAACGATGTCTTCGTATGGAACCTCAGCTTACGTTCACTCCATGCCTCCAGCTCATGCACCTTGCCTACAACCTCTTTCGCTTTCCGGCTAACCAAATCCAGCGCACCTTTTGTCTCGTCCTTCAAAAGTCCGGACTTCAGATAGTAGTCTATCTTGGCGATTATCGCCTCTTCCTTCTGCTGCGGTTTAGTTTTCATATCCAGCACCCAATACTTCAGCGTTTCGGTAATCCGTGACAAGACATAAAAGAAGGAATACTCTCTCCTGCCTTCAAAAATCACATACGCCATCGACAAGCCGACGGCAAGGACAAACAGGTCATTGAAATCTACCAGTTCCAGCATAGTGACACAAAAAACAGATTCCTAATTCAGACGGACATCTTCCACCAGCCTGGATTTGAATATCTTGTCAAAAACATTCTCCAAGGCACCGGCCTGTCCCGGTGAATTGAAATTACCGAACGCCATGCGCGCGTCTATATCGGTTTCAAGCCTGAACGCACGACCGTCAGAAACCGTAAAATGCGCAGGCTTCCCTTTGTACATCACCTTTCCATTATAACTCTTCACCGAAACCTGTGACGGGTATCCCGCGAGCACTCCGGCGATGTCAGTCTTCAGGAAGCTGTCCGAATAATCGGTCAGAATGATTCGGATCGAACGCTTGCTGTCCGTATCGAGAAATGCCTTTATCAGACGGCAATACTCCGCATTGTTCGACACGTCAGAACACATGCTGCTACTGAATATGTCGATATACTCAGTGGCATATTTAGCCAAAGCCCGGTGCACGATAGCGGCATGCTCCGCGCTTGAATTATAAAAGTTCTCGTCCTTTCTCTCTTCCGCCAGCCTGAATATCTCAGCGGCATACACTGATTTCAATTTCTCGTCCAACATAATCCTCAGGGTCTTCTTCTATACAAATACACAAAAACGGAAGACTCGCCGTCCTCTATACGCCCCTCTTCGGTTCCAAAGCCATCATCCCGCATAGCCTCAACCAGCCTTCCGGCCACATCCGGACTGCCGCATCTGGTGAATCCGAGCAGGTTGACGGTACGGTCCTCTGCCCTGACCCTCTCAATGTCAGAAGTCCGGCCGACACGGAAATCTCCCTTTTCCTGGCCTTCACCTTTATTGACATCAAAAATGGAACCGAACCATCCGACTGTCTCTTTTATTGTCATGGCTCATTTTCTTTGTTTACATTACAAATGTACTGAAATTATGCCAAGTTCATAATCTTTTAAACAAGAATTTATGTAACTTACACTATTTTCTTCTATAAAGACCTACATCCAATCCAAGCATTATCGCCTCTCAATCCTTCCGCAGAAGTACTGCAATCTTAATAAGCATCCGGAATTACTATGTGGCGCCAACATACGCAAGCCGTCCCGGCGTTTCATTGGAAGCGTCGGGACGGCTGATTATTTTGGATTATAAATCCTTATATTCACGTATAAACGGCATCACTCCGTAGTTATACCCTCTATATGCGCACCATAATCTTGGTAAGCATCATTAGGTATAAATTTCCCCCCAGAAGAAGTTTTAAAAATATCGTCCTTCAACAAAAGTGACTCTGCTCCAACAAGAGGAGCATTCCCTGACCATAAAGCCAAACTTTCACTACCATTATAACCAATATTATGGCTAATTTCTCCTGACTGAGCGACTATCGATCCATTATGAATTCCCGGAGGAGCATCATTCCCACTCGGAGCACCACCACGTGTACGAAGCAACTGAACATTCGCTGTATTAGAGGATTCAAAATAAAAGATATTATCTTTAAGTATCAGTTGATTCATATTACCCCCATTAAAGATACCACGGAAAGCATAATGCAAATTTACAAATGTATTATTCTCAACTACAAGATTATCAGCCCCTGCATCCATAGATACATTATTATTATGCAACCAAAGCACTGAAAATTGAACATTTGTTCCATTCTGAGCATACAATACATTATTCACCATCCGCACATCTTCTAACTTAACATCTGTCTCAGTATTTATACTCACATTCAAAATACGATATTGTGTAAGCAACTGAATCTCAAATACAGAATTATATGAACTAAATTCTTTTAAGCCAGTACTACCTGTAACAGCGACAAAAGAGCTATTTGCTTTTTCTCCTACTACCACCTTGCAACCATCCAATATTATAGTAGGAGCGGATGTACCATCAGCCAAAGAAAAACGCCCACGGGCTGTAGCATCATAACTTGTCATTGTCATTTCAATATCCTTGAACAACAACGTATTCCCATTAAGCGCAACAGAACTATTAAACACCACCTTACCTTTATCATCAGAATCATCACCTATTAAGATCAAAGGCTGATCAGCTTGAACACTCGTCGTTTGATAGGTTAATGTTGCTGAACTTCCTACAAAATAAACACCACTACTGGCACTACTTATGGTTTCATCCGAAGTCACGTGCTTAATCGTCACATCCTCACCAAACATCTTCTTGTTAATCTTCACATTCCCAATCTGGATGTCCAGTCCGGCCATGAAGTCGGCGTAATAGCCACCTTCGCCTACGTTTGTACGAACCACAATCTCATCCGTAATGGTATTGACTCCTTTAGTCACTTCCACTGCCAATACGCACTCACTCGGAGTGGCAGGAGCAGTTACGCTTACGGTTCTTTCAGCACCAGATTCTGTGATTGAAGCGTTCCATTCGACAGGAGCTACCACACGGGCCACGATACCGGCATCATCACTTACTGTAACTGTAAACTCACCCGTTCCGGTTACATACCAAGTACCGTTTTCCATACCTTCAGGCTCTACAATCCGGCATACCAGCCCTTCAACAATAGGAATAGTGTATGCTCCGTCACCCGACAACGTGATTTTGAGGTTGTCACCCTCACGAGTTACGCCCTTTATCGGATTCGTGCCTATGCCTGTGCCTGTAGCCTTCACATGATTGCCTGACTCATCCGTCACATACACCCATGTGCCGTCTGTGCCGCCACCGTCATACGACACCTGCCATACCTTGGCACCGCTTTCTTCCACAATCCGGAATTGTGGGGTAACAGTAGCGGCCTGTCCGTTTTCAGCCTCAGCGCACCGGTCGCTCTTCACTCCCTCAATTACCCAATAACCGTCATCACTGATTGTAATTTCCGGATAAACGGCTCCTTCCGTGTTTCCCTGAGTCAGCGTGAGCGTTTCTCCGTTGCTCAGAAGAAGCGTCCATGTGCCCGTTGCCTGATCTTCAGTAGCGGTCTGGATGGTCTTGTTTCCGTCCAGCAACACGCGGATCACGTTCATGTTGTCATTTAAAGTCTGCACCTGCTTCTCCATGTCTTCCACGCGCGAAGCAAGCGCATCAATATTCTGTTCCAAATCGTCCGTGCTACATGCCGTGAACGACAATGCGAGCATTCCGAGAAGGATGAATGATTTATAGCGTTTCATAATCATATCTGTTTATAATT
Source organism: Bacteroides sp. ET225 (assembly GCF_024733745.1). Taxonomy (NCBI): domain Bacteria; kingdom Pseudomonadati; phylum Bacteroidota; class Bacteroidia; order Bacteroidales; family Bacteroidaceae; genus Bacteroides; species Bacteroides sp. ET225. The sequence goes on from NZ_JANRHN010000046.1 coordinate 10,210, forward strand.
TTTGTAAGTTTTGTAAATTCTTTCCCTACGGCTTGCCAACCTTTCTTGTCTTTCTATCCTTTTTGCCATTCTTCACTTCGCTCGGAATGACAAAAAGGAATAATCGGAATGACAATACCTTCACGTCAGACATTCGCCGTCACCGTCACTTTCAACGGAACAACTAATCTGTAGCCTGCGTCCGAGAATATCTGGAAATAGACTGTATAGCTGCCAGCCGCCAGCCCGGCAGGAGCCGTAACGGTAAGCTGATGTCCGCCTTCGGGGGCATCCGTTTCGTCCAAGCTCACTCCAAGGGGTGTCGGATCGATAATCACATACTCCACTTCAGTGAGGGCAGCGTTCAGCGTGACGCTTGAGCCTGCCACTACGCTTGTTGCGGTAATCGCCGTTGCAGGTGTGCCTTGCGTGGCGAAGGTCATAGCCAGACCGCCGAGCAAAGCCACTTCCAACTCATCGTCACCGTAAGTGAAAACAAGAATGTTTGAATTGCTTTCTTTAATCTTTACATCCGCAAACATGCCGTTCGGAATATTATCCACATCGGCAATACCGTAGTTGCCCGGAATCTCCGTCCATTCCCCGTCGCCAATCGTATAGCCCCAGCGTCCGTTTTGCACGGAGATGGTGGGAGTCATGCCGTCCTTTCCGTCTGTAGGGGAAGCCTGCACGGGATTACCGTCCCCGTCCTGCAAGTCGTAAGTCACACCGTCGATAGTGTAAGTCCAATACCACACGCCGTTTTCCTCACGGAATCCCATTGCAGGGATTTCTTCGGCTGGCTTTCCCCCGAAAATCGTGAGGGAGGTGCCGTCGCTGAGTGTAAGGGTATAATCGCCATTCTCGCTCTGCGAGTAATCCGTCACAAAGATATTGTCTTGAAGCATAGCCACGTCATAGAAAGCGTTGATGCTTGTGTTCATGCCTTCAAGTTGAGTGTTCAGCTCGTCAAGACGCACATTAAGTGCATCTACGTCGGCCTGTATGTCATCCCTCTGGTCGCACGCATTGAACGTGAACAAGGGAATCATGCTGAGTAATATTATTGCTATTCGTTTCATAATTCTTTAGGTTTTAGCGTTGGGCACCGCAATTAGCATAAGCGGCTTTCTTGGTGAATGTCCCTGTCAAGAAATTCATATTGCTAAACGGGTCTTCACTTTCTTCTGTTATCGTATTCCCCCCCCCCTGATATTGATCATAACCAGAAGAAGGAACTCTCGTCAGATACTGATAAGATGCCGTAGAAGAGTAACACTTTATATTTTCAAAAGCAAGAGAAGCAGGAAGACCAATATCACTACTAATCTCCAAATTTACCATCCTCACAGTTGAAGACGAAACACCATCCCAGAACAAACAATTGGCAATTTTAATAGTTGCCGCATTATCCATCTTACTACGGACAAGTCCATTTGCTGGAGCATAATTAACAAAAGTATTATTCTCAACAAGAAGACTTCCCTTATACGAGCCCGGATAATCGTTATTCAAAGTAGTTGTAAGCAAAGCTCCATTAATGCTAAATGTTTGGTTACCATAAATAATATTATTTTTAAATGTAATATTCGCACTAACCACGTTATTGTCAGTAGAACCAGTATTAGGAGCAAAATTCAAAATACGTCCACCTCCACCTTTATCTTGATTAAAGTGGATATCGCTATTGCATATCTCTATGTTCTCAATAGCATCATCATCTCCTTGATGTCCATTAAATAAATTATTGGAATTACCCATCGTTACTTTACAACCATCAAGAATCAGATTTTCAATCTTCCTCCCAGCAGCTAACTGCATAAACAATCCTTCTCTTGTAAACTCAATATTCTGAGCTATTAGATTTGTTTCAATTCCACCTGTTGCTGCATTAAACGTATTGTTAACCGTCACTTTCGCCTTTCCTCCGTCAATGCTATTGGAAATCAAAATAAGATTATCCTTAATATTGACGTTTGAGAAAGTCACCGTAACGCCTTCATTGATAAAGTATGCACCCGACGGGGCGTCGCTAATTGTCTGGTCTGAAGTCACTTCGGTTACATTCATCCCCGATTCGCTGTTCAGCGTATAGCTGCCGATGGTGATGCCTTCTGCCTGATACTTCTCATAAACAGAAGAGTATGTCGGCTCTACCGGCTCATCCGAACCGATTTTCACCTTCACCTTGTCTACAGCCCAATACATGCCGCTCTGTACGCGCACCGTTACATCCTCCGTATTGTTGGCGGAAACGCGCGACTGAGCGGATGCCGTAGCAGCATCCTCGGCTGGAGAATAAATGGTCAGTTCATACACGCCGTCCGATTCCGGGTCTTCAATAGTGGCGCGCCATCCCGACGGATAAGTCAGTTGGGGAGTGCCTCCCGATATTTTCACGGAGAGGGTCTGTATCGTCCCTGCTTCCATCTGCAAATAACCGTCATCGTCTAACAGATCCTCCGTAACAATCTGACAAATCAAACCGGGAACGATAGGCAAAGAAACCTCTTCGGTTGTACCTTCAGAATAGTTGGTATAATAGGTGATGGTCAGCCTGGTAGGGTCGGAAGTGTCCACGCCAGCTATTAGCTGGTCACCGATTTCGCCTATACTCGCGTTGGCCGTACCTTCTACATCCGCCCAATTTTCGGTTACCTCTCCGTCATCGCTAAGGAAACGCACCTGCCACTTTCCGTCGTTCACACGGAATTCGGGATAACCGCTTCCGTTAGCGCCGGGCTGTCCAACGGCCTTATGGCCGGTCTTTTCGCCGCGAATCACCCAATAGCCATCCTCACTGATGGAAATCAATGAATTGTATTCCGCATCTTCCGGGATTTCTGGAACGTCAATGCTCCCCTGCACACCGATGTTCAAAGTAAGCGTTTCCCCGTTGCTGAGCGTAAGGGTATAGGCGTTTCCGCTCGGCGTCACGCTCTGAATGGTCTTATTCTCTGAATTGAGCACGAAGGAAATCGTTTCCAGATTCTCATTCAGCAGCTTCACCTGTTCCTCCAGAATGGCCACGCGGTTAGCCAGCGCGTCCACATCGTCCTGCAAGTCATCCTGCTTGCACCCCGTGAGCGCAAGCGCAGCGGTGAGGACTAAAAACAAGTATGATTTTATGTATTTCATAAATTATTCGTTTTAAAAGATTATTCGGTTACATTGACTACAATCTGGTATACTCCCCGATCCTCATGCTTATAGTTGCCGTTGGTCACTACGAAAGTTGCCGTATAGGTTCCTACATTTTCGTATGTGTGCGAATAAGTCGGCATGTCCTGCGAAATGTTCTTGACGCTCACGCCCTGATCGGGTTCACATGCAAGGATGTTGATCGGATCAGAAACAAGCCAAGAGGTTTTCCATTCGTTGGCACTTCCCGTGCTGTGGATGAAGAAGTTTCCCGCGCTTGCGCTCGACAGATTCCAGCGTCCGGAAGTATTGTTCGTTACCGTAGTATAGCTCTTGTCGTCTAGATTGAGGGCGGTGAACTTGAAGCTGCTGGCATACTGCGTGGCTTCCTGTCCGTTGCGGAGCGTTGCGGTGATGTTCATCGTGTTGAAATAATAGGCATGCTGGTTGGTGGCCTGACCGCCCGTAGCACTCGGGTTCTGTCGCTCGTCCTTATTATAAGCGATAGCAATGACCAAATTCTTACCTATATAGTCCTTCACGGGAAGCGTAAAAGCACCGTTGTTCACAGCAGACACAACGTTCGTGCCCAAGCTATAAAATTCGTCATGGTCCACCATAGTAGTCCACTCAAAATCCTTCACGGCTGTATAGTCCGCATCGAAGTTATCCTTCGCCAGACCGGGAAAGCCGGTCTGACCCGCTCCCTCGTCTGCATATGTATAGAAAATGTCAAGTGTATTGTTATCTCTTGCATTTCCTTTACCGAAATCACTACCCGTATCCCTATAAAGATAGAAACTCAGTTCGGCATCTGTCACATCTTCTGCCGAAACAGAAGTGCGGTCTTTGTAAATATACTGATGTCCCAGTTCGCCACTATAGAAAGTCACGAAATCCGGTTCACCGTTAATGGTGAACTCTACGGGCTGTCCTTTCTTCGCCGTCACAATCATGCCGTCGTACATCACGTTATCATCGGTTACAACGCCAATGTTCACATCGTCAAGCCCCTCTGTCAATTCTTTGCTGCAAGAAGCAAGTGCGAAAGCCGACAGAGCGAAGGCATACATATATAAGGTATATCTTTTCATTGATTCAATCCTTTATTAGTGTTTTAACTCAGATAGATTACCATCCCGGATTGTTTGAAGTGATGGCCTTGTTCACAGACAACTCGGCATCCGGTATCGGGAAATAATTGTACGTATCGTCCAGCTGGAAATAAGTGTACACATTGCTCGTTCCCTGATTCCATTCACCTCCAATCTGTGCGAACTCTACCAGCTCACTCATACGCTCAGAAAGTTCTCCCCAACGGATCAGGTCGAAGTGGCGCAACATTTCAAAGCAAAGCTCACGCCCGCGTTCGTCCTTCAGCACCTGACGAAACTCGTCCTTGGTCAGCCCTTCCTGCAGATTGTAGCTTGCATCACCGCCGAAAGCACGCTGTCTTACCTCGTTCAGATAACTGATGGCATTTGCAGGACCGTTCAGTTCGTTCTCCGCTTCAGCCAGCATCAGCAGCACATCCGAGTAGCGCAATACCGGGAAGTTGATGGAAGTAAAGTTCTTGTCTTTCTTGTCAGCCTCGTATTCCCGGCGGAACTTCGCACACGCACGGGCAATATTCGCGGTGAAATGATTATTTCCGCTTCTGTAAGTGTAATCTCCTACGCTGGATTCCTGCCATGAGCTGCTCGTCGAATTATACATGTAGTCACCCTCACGGTACTCAAATCCCGGATACTGCTCTTCCAGTTCAGCCTCTTGCGCAGACGAACAAGTATACGAATAAGAACGTCCGTTATCATAGTTGTTCCAGACATTCAGCAGATTGGCTGTACCGTCTTCATCAGTCGACGCATTGACAAAATAATTTCCTTCATAGAATCTGCGTCCTGTCACTCCCGTATTCTTTCCGCCGCCTTCAACATAAACGAACGGCGCAATGTTCCACAAGAAGCGGCGGTCTTTTACCTTGAATTTCGCCAGCTCCCACGCAGCAGCTTTTTCTTCCGCTGTGCCTGAAGCATAATTCACCTGCAGCCCCATCAAATCGTCAATCGTATAGCTTGTCGAGATATTATTGGACGGGTTGGAGAAACTATGATTCACATCCATGCAATACAGGCGGTAAAGTTTCGGCGTAGAGAAGATAAACTCATACGCGTACCCCGGATCGGCAGAGCCAGTCACGTCTGAACTGTTCGACAAGTCAGGACCCGCCAAACCGATGATGTTTCCGATACGTCCTTCAGCCACTACATCCGAAGTGTTGTTTCCGGCAAACTCAATTTCCCAGATGCTTTCACTGCCGTCTGTGTTATACTGGTTTGAGCACATGTCGATGAACACCTGCCAATAGTCGCTTGCCAACTGGTGTTTTCCGTAAACCTGCAAGGCAAAGTCTTTCGCCTGCTGGAAATATGAACGGAGCGTCGTTTCATCGCTCGGCGCATTGCTGTCCCGATAATGCTCACCGGCACGGAACAGGCAGACACGTGCCAGAATCCCATATGCAGCCGACTTTGAAATATGTCCCGGGTCGCTGGAGTCGAACTCCGGCAAACCGTTCTCCGCAGCCTCGCTCATTTCCGCCACGATAAAGTCATAAATCTGCTGCTTGTCGGTGCGCGGAGAGTCCAGGCCGGAAACGTCTTGAGTGGACGAAGTCTTAAAAGGCACGTCGCCCCAGCACTGCACCAGATTGAAATAATAGAACGCGCGGAGGAAACGGGCTTCTGCTATGTACTGCGACTTTGTCGCATCGTCAATGTCAGTCACACGGTCGATATTTTCCAAAAATATGTTCGCGCGGTTGATACCTGAATAAAGGGTATACCAGAAACCCGTTACTGCCGGGTCGCTGACTGTAGCGTTGTGACAAATCAGTCCTCTTGTGGCAGGCGCACGCCCGGAACCGCCATAATGAGAGAGGTCATCTCCTCCCACCAGATAAATGTAGTCAGCTCCATAGAAGGATGACTGGCTGAGTATGGCATAGATACCCGTAAGGAACGAGTTTGCCTCCTCCGCCGTATTGAAATAATTTTCCAATGTCAGTTTGGTCGGCTCCTTGTCAAGGAAGTTGCACGAAGCAAACATCCCGCCGAACATCATGAGCAATAGAGTATATTTAAACTTTTTCATATGATATATTCTGATGAATGATTAGACAGATGCAATTAGAATCCCGCACTTACTCCAAAACTTATAGTATATGCCCTCGGATACGACGAGAAATCAAGTCCCGGAGTCAGCGCACTGTTACGGATAGACACTTCAGGATCGTATCCCGAATAGCTTGTCCATGTCCACAGATTCTGTCCTGCCAGATAGACACGGAGCGAACTCAGTTTTGCCTTCTGTATCAGTTTGGTCGGGAACGTATAGCCCAAAGTCACCGTCTTCAGACGCAGGAACGAACCGTCTTCGATGATGCGTGAAGAAATCACACGGTTGGAAGAAGAGTTGGTGGCTGCCGGAATATCGCTGTCCGGATTTTCCGGAGTCCAGCGGTCAGCATAGCTCGCAAACTGGTTCAGTTCGCGCGATCTGTTATTGGAACTTTCAAAGAACAGGCGGTTGGCATTCATGATGTCGTTGCCGTATGACCACTGGAAGAACACGCTCAGGTCGAAGCCCTTATAAGTAAAGGTGTTGGTGAAACCTCCGGTATGGATAGGCAAGCCACGGCCGATAATCGTACGGTCATCTGAATTGATGATTCCGTCACCGTTCAAGTCCTTGTATTTAGGCATACCCGGCTGCGTATTGGTTTCGGTAGAGAAGTAAGGTACGCCCGACTTCAGCGTATAGGTATCGCCCGATTTGTTGAAATCGTCGTACTTGTATGTACCTTCGTACAAATAACCATACATCATGCCCATCGGCAGACCAACCTGTGCAATGTAGCTCGACTGAGAGTTATAGTTCTGGTCGAAGTTGACGGCGCTCAGCAATGTGCTCTGTCCTTCCGAAAGTTCAAGCACCTCATTCTTGTTGAACGCAATATTGAAGTCTGTTGTCCAGCTAAAGTCCTTATTCTTGATGTTCACCGTACTCAGGCTCAGTTCGATACCATCGTTACGTACCTTACCGATATTGCGGGTTGCACTATAAAATCCTGAACTCAACGGGAGTGAAGCTTCCAGCAGCAGGTCGCGCGTGGTCTTGCGGTAAATATCTCCGGTAAAGTTGATACGGTCATCAAAGAAGCTCAAATCCAGACCAAGGTTCCACTGCTCGGTGGTTTCCCATTTCAGGTTGTTGTTAACGATAGAGGTAGGAACTGATCCCACATTCGTATTGTCATTATTGAAAGGATAGACACCGCTCGGAATGCTTCCGTTTGAAATATAGTCGCCTATATTATCTTTCAGCACCTGCAAGAGGGTATAGTATTCATATTCATCGATACGGTTGTTACCCGTGAGACCCCAGCTCAGACGGAGTTTACCGTTGGAAAGCACCTTCTTTAAAGGCTTCATGAACTTTTCTTCCGTAAACGTCCATGCAACAGAACCTGAAGGGAAGTAACCCCAGCGGTTGTTTTTGCTGAACTTGGAAGAACCGTCGGCACGGAAAGATGCCGTAGCATAGTATTTCGACTTGAAATTGTAGTTCAGGCGGGCCAAATAAGAGAGCATCGACCACGAACTCTTCGACGAACTGATGGTGCTTCCCTGTCCTTCCGCCATACCTGCCATTCCCAAAGACTCGTTCGGAATATGGATGGTGCGGAACGAATAGTATTCATAGTCAGAGTTCTGGAAAGTTACACCAGCCAGTGCGTTGAAGAAATGCTTTTTGGCAATGTTAGTCTGGTAAGTAACCGTATTTTCATTCAACCACGTCAGACGCTCATTGCGTACAACCTGCGCATTTACCTTGTCCGTTGAAGTAGGACCTCCGTAACGCGTCTTGGAGTTGTTGAACTGATCCTGTTTGCGGGCATCATAAGTATAACCGGCAGACACCTTTACCTTCAGTCCCTTGATAATTTCATATTCTGCAAATCCGTTCAACTGCAAGTTGTTCGTATAGTTCTTGCGGTATTCATTCTTCAACGACAGAATCGGGTTGAAACGATAGTCATTCGTGGTATTCAGCGCATCATCAATCGCGTTATCCATCAACGAACTCAACGGTTTGTTAGGATAAGTGACCGGACGATATCCCCATACGCTGTAGAACAGGTTGTTCATACCGCTGTAAGAGTTTTCAGAAGGAGTAGAACCCGTCTGAATAGCACGTGAGTAGTTGGCCGTAATGCTCATGTTCAGCTTGTTGCGGCGCACAACCGTGTTGATACGGCCCTGCATACGCTTGTAGCCCGTTTCGAGCAAAATACCCTGCTGGTCATAGTAAGAGAGCGAAGCGTTGTAGCGCACACCTTCCGTACCGCCGGTGAGACGGAGGTTATGGCTGTGCTGCCATGCCGTGCGGAAGATTTCGTCCTGCCAGTCGTACTGCGGGATGTTGCGGTAATCGTCCAGCGTCCACTGCTTTCCATCATTATACATCAGATAGCCTCCAGATGAAGAAGTGGCTTGCTCCGGATACATCTCCGCCTGCAACTTCACAAACTCGTAGGCGTCCATCATCGGAATCTTGCGCGTCACATTCGACATCGTGACACTTCCGTCGTAAGTGAGCTGAGCCTTACCGATCTTACCTTTCTTGGTAGTAATAATTACGACACCGTTCGCACCGCGCGCACCATAAATAGCGGTAGCGGAAGCGTCTTTCAGGATATCAAGGCTCTCGATATCGGCAGGGTTGATGGTAGAAGCCATCGCCGCATCCTCCACGGGAAATCCGTCGATTACGTAAAGCGGCGAGTTGTCCTGCGTCAACGAGTTGTTACCGCGGATAACGATGTTCATCGTTCCGCCCGGCATACCTTCACTGGAAGACACGTTCACACCGGCGATACGTCCTCCCAAAGTCTGGTCAAACGAAGCGACCGGCGTGTTGAGCAGCTGGTCCATGTTGGCTTTCGCCACCGAACCGGTCAGGTCACGCTTCTTCACTTCCTGATAGCCGACTACCACCACCTCATCAAGAAGCTCGGAATCGCTTTTCAGCAGAATAGACATCGGTTTGGAAGGATCCACTTTCACTTCCTGGTTCTGATAACCGATAAATGAAATAACAAGTACGGCTTTCTTGTCGGGTACGTTCAACGAGAACTTGCCGTCCATGTCCGTAATTGTCCCCTGGGTGGTGCCTTTGATCATGACACTCGCCCCGATCACTGTTTCTCCGGTTTCGTCAATAACAGTTCCCCTCACGAGAACCTGAGCGAAAGCCGCGGTAAAAGAGAATAAGGTCAACAGCAACAAACTGAGAACCCTCTTCCTCAAATCAATTCGGAATTCGGTTTGCATATCTCTACAATTTACATTAAATAAAGGTTTTAAAACGTCATAAGCACAAATTTACAGCATTGTATCAAGAGAACGGTATAAAATCATTCACTTGATGGGACAAAAATATCCAATTTTCAAAAATATTACATCGGCATTAAATCTTACGAGTCTTATAAAGTGTTTTTCCAATAGTTGCGAATATAATAAATATATTTCAGAATCAAAAACGACATCCTCAAAAAAATCTTGAAATCTTTATCTCCGCGGAAAACAGGAAACGTCAGAATGTCAAAAAGATAACGGGACATTTTTTTAATGTGAGCCGTCATCCTGAATGAAATGAGCCGTCAAATGCATTCAGATAACGGCTCATTTTTCAGAGATTATCAAACATCTTTTAACCAAACCAATATTATTTTTAAGCTAAAAATCAAAAGGGAACCACGAAAGTCACGCATAACAAATTATCAGTCAACAAATTACAGCGACAGGTAGACCACGAACGGAACCACGAAAGTCGTTTTACACCTTATTATATATAAAAAATAAAGAAAGAAACCCCTACCCCTTTATTTTTTCATTCATTAACAAACATAGAAGATGCCTGGCTTCATCATGCAACGACTGAAAAACTGTCCAACACATACGAAAACAGATACAGCAAAACGGAAAAGCCGTCCGCATCATTCCCAAGCATCGTCTTTATATGCCAATCCGTCGATGAAATACGCAGAGCTGTCGACAGAGCCATACGGAAAGATACAGATTCCTGCCTTTTCCGCTCCTTTACCCCACGAAGATTGAACGCAGAATCGAAAAACTTCGCGTTTCATTTGCCTTTGCGACCGCCATTCACTATCTTTGCCCGCAACCTT
>NZ_JANRHN010000047.1:0-18324 GCF_024733745.1 Bacteroides sp. ET225
ATGCTTACCCAAAGACAAGAGCCGTGGAGCAAGGGAAACGAACCTTACGCTCGACAACACCAAGCACAAACTATCAAGCACTACCAGCGCATATCCGACCGTGAGGCCTTTGTGACGGCAGAAATAGTGCACACCGCCTATCAAGGCATAGGCGGCGAGTATGAAACGCTGCTCAAAGCCTTCGACCGTGATAATGGTACGGAATATCATACGAGGCAGACAAAAAGAGAACAGCATCCGACAGTGCCTCAAACAAGTTGAAATATAAGCTATAGGAACACCGTCAATTGCCCCTTTGGTGCCATATTAAGAGCAAAAGTCGTCTTCCCCATCGCTGGGCGGCCACCAACAATGACAAATTCTCCTGGGAGAAATCCTCCAACGCTTTCATCTATCTGCTTAAAACCTGTGGAAGGCATGTATGAATAAGAATCCTCGTTCTTATTCTCTTCATGAATACTTTTCAAAAGTTGTGCTATATGTTTGATTTTATTCATAAAGAACTAAATTGTGCTAATGGTTTGGTCATAAAATACATGGAATCAAACGCTCCTAAACATTATAAAAGAGATCAAAAAGAGAGTTCACATTTTGCAGCTATAAGACGTAAGCTATTTACAACATCATCAAAAGATTCATTTTTTAGCCACAATAAATAGCAATATAATTCGTAGTCTGGAGTTCTATTGACATCTTTCTCATAAACAGCTTTCAATGCTGGATTTTCACTTACTTTTTTCCAAAATACAATTCCATTTGCGGTTAGAGGCAACCCTAAGGTTCTCAATTTTTGTTTATAACTTTCTATGTCAAAATTATCTTCAGCGACGCTTCTGTGGCTTAAGCCATTTCTGACGTTTCTTATATATTCTAATATATGTTTTTGCTTCCAGTCTATTTTGAATTCATTTACAAAAGCATATAACTTCGCACTATAAGATATAGCAATTAGAGACTTGGCTGTTTCTATTTTGGCGTTGGGATAATAAAACTTGATATGTTCAACGATGTCTTCAAGAACTCCGTTGTTTTTTTGGTCATAATAATAATTTAGGAGCATTTCTAATTGAAGTTGAGCATATCTACAAAACTCAGCAAAACTAACAGAATGATATCTTGTCCCATAACGGTAACGGAACATTTCTCTGTTGTCTGATATTAAGAGATTCCTTACTTCTTGTATTTTAATAAATGAATAGTCTATTATTGAAGTTTTAGAATCAACAAAATAATCAAGCCCCAAATATTTTTCAATATGTTCAATACGTTTCTTTTCAAGCGAAAAAGAACTTACAGAGAGCCGTAAGTCTAAAGCTTTCCGTAACCTTAAGTCGAATTCGGCATTTTCATTAGCCAAGCGTATTACCTTTTTTAAAACGTCTTCTAACTTATCATCCATGTCCTATTATATCCAATAAAACATCCAATTCTTTATTCAGTTCATCCACATCAACAGGCTCTAATGGCGGAACAGTAACTTTCTTGCTTAAATGAATCAGCCAAAACTGTTTGTCATTTTTGTCGCGGCATATAGATATTGACAACTGCTCTTTTCGCTTTTCCATCTCCGGCTTTATTCCATTATTGACCGAAGCGAATACTTTTTTACCGTCGAGCATGAAGAAAGCGTAACGGTGTGGCTTGGCCAACTCTCCGCTATCCGTCATAGCCTGCTCCTCTGATGTGTCGGACTCTGTTATAATCACTTCCGTGGCGTTTTTCTTCTCAAAATCCAGTAGCGGCGTGGTTTCCATGTAAGTGATTGAGTGGGCGGTGGTCTTCAACGGGTCACGCATTTTACCGACAAGTTTTTCAAACTTATCATACAAACGCTTGTAAACGCTGTCGTCTTCACCCTTAACCATTTTCATATACATCAGTTTTCCGTCAAGGACATTCACAAGGTCTGGATTGCCTTTTTTCACATGCCCTTTTTCTTCCTTATATTTCGGGAAAAACTTGGAATATGCCACGCCGTAACCATATCTGTCCCAAATGTAGAGTATGTTGCGTATGTCACGCACGTACCTTCGGGTTACGTTCAGTTTGTCGCTTACAATTATGCCGGTTACTTCTTGCCTGCCGCCTATTTTCTGTAAACGGGTCTTCTTCTCATTTATTGTGAAGCCTTGGCTTTGTATTATCCGCACCAGCTCTTTACGAAAATCTCCGTTTTTTTGATACACATTGTGCATTGACGAGAAAGTAATGTCGTCTGCATAACGTGTGTAGTGCAGCCCGAAACGTTTGGCAAGTCCGGCAAGCCTGCGGTCGAGCGTGTCGCAAATCATGTTTGTAATGATTGGAGACGTAGGCGCACCTTGTGGCAGCACATAAAAGTCTTTCTTGGTTCCGTCTTCAAGCGTGCGTGTTTCTTTCATCGAGCACATACCTGCCAACACATTAGCCACAGGTATGGGAAAGTTGAAAGGCTTTAGTTGCAGGCGCTTCCAGATACGCGGCTGCTCTATGCTTGGGAAAAAGTCTTTTAAGTCAATGTTTAATATATAGTTCTGGCCCTTATGGACATTGGCATTGGTTACGACAGACCGTTGCTCAGTGAAGCCCATTGCATAGTCAGATGGGGAGTAAACGGCTTTGAATACCTCGTTTACATACCGCAACAGCAGCATGAAACTTTGATTCCTCGGTGCAGTTATCTGCCTGTAACCGTTTGATTTCTTCTTTATCTTGAACTGCTTATACCTATGAAAAGTATTGTTTGGATTACAATAAAAGTTTATGTGTTTCATCGTAAATGGATAGAACTTGTCGTTCAGCCCTGTTTCCGCCATATCATCTTTTTTAAGACGATTAAGCAGAGCAAGGATGTCATCCTTGCTTTCCATGTGGTGTGCCAATGCTGCAATTTCTGTTTTATCCATTTTGGTTTATATAAATTAAAAGCGGTCACAGGCTTATCTGTGCTGAAACGTTCTTTTCTTTATGTAAATCCCTCTATATAAGTATATCAAAATCTAAGATGGAGTTAGTGCCATAAACAATGTTAGCTTTCACGAACAGACATTGTTATCTTCAAGCTCAGATGAGCAAGAAGACATCTCGCGAATCCACTCCCGAAAGAGCAGGGCTTACGCCACGCAAGACGAAGTTCAAAATGCAGTTTCAGCTGACAGACTTGCCAAAGACCGCCTTGTTTAATTATTCGATTGCAAAGTTATACCATTACTGCGAAATCTTTGTTCGTAATAAAAGATAAATTTGTATTTAAGCCATTTTTATTGCTCAGTCAATATTCCAATAAGCATCAGGCTCTCCGTCCAAAGCATCATTTATATCTTGGTCACTCCATCCCATTACATCTTGAACATAAGTTCCATTGTATTCATCATACGTTTCTCGTTCTTCATAATATTGCTCGTTGTTGTAATCATGAAGTCTTTTACCTCGCTTAGGCAATGACGGATTAAGGTCGTGAAAATAGACTTCACTTGCCACGCCATCTTTGACTACTCTTGTAGAAAAACGATTTTTGCCATAAAAACGCCATATTTCATCATATTCGCATGGTAATACTTCTTTACCATCTTCGTTTATTATGCCCCACTTTGCGTATTTATCAGGATTCTCTTTCTTATCCTTTTCCAGGTATGCTTTAATATTTTCTGTACCAGATATTACCTCGTTGTCATCAATGATACCTATGAGATTTTTTGAAAAGCCCGGATTCTTATTTGTCCTTACACGAGCTAGGCCGTTATCAAAACCGTCAATCCATCCATATTTACCGAAAGGTACAATTACATTTCCATTAGTGTCAATTACGCCCCATTTGTAATCAGAGTTCTCAACAACTGTTATCTCACCGTAATTCTTCTCTACAATGTTTTTCATATTTATCTCGTTTTTTTCCTGTGCAAAGGTAGCGACGTTTAACGAACTCTATTTTCGTGCTTTCAAATATTCTTTTTCCATTCCGCATATACGCTCCCAAATCTTGTCTTGGATTTCAGATGGTTCAAGCACTACAAGTTCTTTCCCGAAAGAAGCCAATTCGCGTATTAGTTCAAAATTTTCTTTGCAATCAATCCGATAGAAACAGCCACCGTCAAGTTTGGGGTATTTTTCTTTCAACTCTAATGTTTTTGCATCACTCAATGTACGCTGTGATTCATGAATTGGTTTTGTGGCGACATAATCCTTTGAAATGTCACTCACCCAAAAATATATTTCGTACAGTGGGCTGTTATCAAAAAATGTCACGCCAACGATGTCTTCAAACCGTTCATTAAGGTCGCCTTCGTAGTCAATATATTTATGAGACGGTAATGGTATTGCGTCATCAATACGGTCAAGAGCGAAATTTAAAAGTTTCATGTCGCTTTCGGCAGAACCGAACAAATACCATCGGCGATTATATTCTTTCAGCAAATACGGATATATAACAACCGTCAGCCCTTTATCTGGAGCATTGAATTTATGGTAATGTAATTCTATTACCTGGCGTTCGGAAATCGCAGTGAAAAGTTTGCCAAAGATATTCGAGCTTTCAAGCGGATTTTTTGTAAATGATATAATTCTTCTTTCGTTATGCTTTACGCCAAGACCCATTCTCAGTCCTTCCAGTCCTTCCAAGTTTGGAAGCCCATCAAATTGTCCTAACAGCGACAAAGCTTCTTTTAATAGATATTCCTCATCATCAGTAAGAGGTTTGCTGAATATAGAAAAGTTTGGATTGGCGTAGCGAAGGCACATTTTCTTTCTGCCATTCCTTTCATCAATAACGTAATAACGTTCGATATCCACGCCCTCAAACGGACCTTTATATTCAAGATACTCAATGTCTTTTTCTATCGTCCTGCGACCAATACCGTCAGTCTCTGGATTTATGTCGGAAAGATGGTTGTTTACTTCCTCGGTCAAGTCATCAAGTGAATAATTATGGTACCTGTTGGACAATAGTTCGTCCAATATTTTGTACCTTGTCATTGCATTTTTGTTTTTCGGCATAATTCTTAATTTTTAGTCAAGGTGAAGATTTCGTATTACGACAGTATCATCTTTACCAACCATCATCAGTTTTTTATTGTCAAGTGAGAATGAGCATGAAGATACAGATTTTGTTTCTTTTGTATTGGCTATTCCTGCATCTGACAAATCGTCTATGGCTGGCATTATTTGTTTATTTGGATCATTTACGGCGTGGATATATACGCTTGTTGATGGTTGATGTCCCCAATTAAGGTTATCGGCACTATAAGGAATATAACCTTGATTAGATAATGCCATGTATTTCCCATCGGGGCTAAATGCGAGAAAGTTTCGATTTCCAACTTCTTTTATATCTTCATTATTACAAACGTTTCCATATAAAAGTATAGGATGACTATCATAAGCTGCATAAAATCCGTTTTTTGTGAAAGCAGCAGTCCACACAGCATAGGAAGTCATACTTTTTGCTATTTCCTTTTGTTCAGTCATATCGTAAACCATGAACAATCCACTGACATAATATCCATTTATATCCGTGTTATTTGGATAGCGTCCGGCGATTGCTACATATCGTGAGTCGTATGAAAATGCCACATAGTTTAAGAACCACAATACGTGTCCAAGCTCTATTTCGCAATAAATTTCATCCGTTCCTGTTTTTCGGATTATAGTATATCCAAGCTCTTCTGCAATCTTATCTCTGAAATTATCAACTTTAAGAAGATTATCAATTTCCTTATCATTGAAAAAGTTCCTATGGGCATGGATAAATTCTTTGCGTGATTCTTTCTTCTCGTCCTTCTCTTTATCATTTATGTTCCATCTATAATCATATTTTTCAGCCAAGGCTTGCCATTGCTCTTTTGATATAAATGTATCGTTTACTTTATCATGATATTTTATATACTTGCTCAATGCGCTATCTGCATACAACTTACCATCAGGACTGACAAAGCCATAATTTGTGATAAAATCTTGATTTATATACTCTTTTGTCAAAGGGTCTATTATCCTTGGGCGGCGGTGGCTGTCGTCAACTTTGAACAGTGGGCGATACCCGTTAATCTGGAATATAAAATTCAGATTTGGGAAGTCTTGTACTTCTTTTGTTTCCGTATTCATCAAAAACATTTCTTTATCTTTCTGGAAAATGATGTTTTTTCCGTCATCAGACATTAACACATTACCATAAGATGAGGAATCAAACAAAGACCCTAATATCTCCTCATTCACGAAGCTGTCTTTAAATCGTGATATCCTGCCAAGAAAAACATGGCTGCCTCGGATAGAAATAGTATAATTCTTCTTTTCAGACAAAGCCGTGATATTTTCAGGAAGGGTAAATTCTTCATTCCATAACATAACTCCATGATAATACAAATACGTTCCACTATATCTCAAAGTGTTTTCCAACGGAAATTCGGTCAAATATGATGAAGAGTTATTAAAATCCAATTTATGGAACGATGCATTTTCTTGTGAAGAGAAAGCATATAATGCTTTTTCCTCTTTTTGCTCCAATATCCCATATTTTTCAAAATATCTCCAATCGAAATGCCCTTGTGTTAAAGAAATCACCTTACCATCACAAATTTCATAAATATCCTCACATGTATTTCTATCATCATTTTTTACAGAAATAATTGTTCTGCCTTTAAAGTAATGTATAGATGCATCTTCACTAAAAATAAGTTGTCATTAGTGTCCACTAAAAAATCATAGAA
The DNA here is from genome assembly GCF_024733745.1 of Bacteroides sp. ET225. Classification (NCBI taxonomy): domain Bacteria; kingdom Pseudomonadati; phylum Bacteroidota; class Bacteroidia; order Bacteroidales; family Bacteroidaceae; genus Bacteroides; species Bacteroides sp. ET225. The sequence goes on from NZ_JANRHN010000047.1 coordinate 6,678, forward strand.
GTTCTTTGAAATAATTGAAATTCAATTTGTTATAAGTGTTTTGTGAGTCAACGGATTTGAATTTACTTTTGCGGTATTAATCAGATCGTTATGCATAAAGACAAGTTCGTTTTTGCTCAATTAACCCGATTTCTTGATCGTAATCACTTCAACTATCTCGTAAAGAAGTATGAAGGCGACAAATATATCAAAAGCTATACCTGTTGGAATCAGTTGCTTACGATGATCTTCGGTCAGCTATCCAATCGGGAGAGCCTCCGGGATCTGGTTGTGGCTATGGAAGCACACGCTGGGAAACTCTACCATCTCGGGATCGGGAAATCTGTAACACGAAGCAATCTCAGTAAGGCTAATGAGCAACGTGATTACCGTATTTTCGAGGAGTATGCAACATTCATGATTGCCGAGGCCCGCAAGCGCAGAATCAATAAGATATTCGAACTTGACGGTCATGTTTACGCATTTGACTCTACAACGGTTGATTTGTGTCTGTCGGTGTTTGAATGGGCTAAATTTCGCAAACACAAAGGCGGAATAAAGTTGCATACGCTCTACGATGTTGAAACGGAAGTACCTGCTTTTGTGCATATTACACCTGCCAATATTCACGATTCAAAGGCTATGCCTGAGATTCCATACGAATCAGGAGCGCATTACATATTCGACCGAGGGTATAACGATTTCAGTAACCTTAATACGATAAACCGTATAGGTGCTTTCTTCGTTGTACGAGCCAAAACAAATGTACGGATCAAGCCTAAAACCTGGAAACGAAGATTGCCGGAAGGTGTAGTTTCGGATGTAATAGGATGCTTTACGGTTTATAAAAGTTCTAAGGATTATCCCGAAGAACTTAGAAAACTCATCGTTGAGAATCCTGAAGACGGTACACGATACATCTTCCTGACGAATAATCTTGACGCATCTGCGGAGTTAATATCATCGCTTTATCGAAACAGATGGAGTGTTGAACTGTTCTTCAAATGGATAAAACAACATCTCAGGATTAAGAGGTTCTGGGGAACATCGGAAAATGCTGTACGCATACAAATCTATTGTGCGATAATCACTTACTGCCTGGTAGCAATAGTCCAACACGATATGAAATTAGAACGCAGCATCTATGAAGTTCTCCAAATCCTCGGAATTTCTCTAACCGACAAAACACATCTCAGTGACTTGTTTGACAAATCGAATTTCAAAAATGTCAAAGACCGATATGATTCATGTGAACCGAATTTATTTAATTTTTAACCTTGTCCATTTTTAGTGGACAGTAGTGATAAGTTGTTTATTCTTCACAATAAAAACATGATTGTAAGTCGTAATAAATAAGCAATCGCCTGAAATTTTAGCAGTTGGAAAATTATTGTTTATTTCTAATTTAAAGTCAGTTCCAGATATTCCAAGATATACTTTATTACTTTTATACCTTGATCCATATCGGCTAATCGTGAAAGAATGTTCATTGAGCAAATAATAAAGTTGGTTTGATACGACATAAAGTCCTTGTATTTCCTTATGCGTATAAGAAATATCTAAACCTCCAAGAAAATGTGCCTTGTTGATGTTAAACAAATCTAGTTCTTCGGCTAAATCAAGAAGTTTGTCAACTTTCATCTCATCGCTATGAATGTCACTTAATTTCACGTCTTCACAAGCTGAAAAAGGATTTGTGGAAGATATATGCCACGAGTGATAAGAAAAAATATCTATTACTGACAGGATTGCACAACTTTTTCGTTGTTCAAGCTCAATAAAATAATGCCCATTTGTAAATTTAATAAATTGATTATCGCAGCGAATTGTCTTTATCGTTTCAAAAGTGTCCAATGATATGACATCAATTTGTTGATTCTCATAGGCGCACAAGATTCTACTATCTCTGCAAACAGAGAAATCTTCGCATTCATATTCTTTTTTATCAATGATGGTGTCGGTAAATCGATAAACATTCAACCTCGTAGCATTATCTGTTTTATCCTTAACTATTAAAATGTCATCTTGCAATAAAATTTCATTCGCAAATGTGATAATGGGGGCTTGTTCTGTCAATGAATATAAAGTATTCTCTTCATGTTTATCATTGCTTAATAGAACAATGTCCTTATTCACATAAAAAATCTTGTCAGGAGATATGCTTTCCACATATTCTTCACCACTATCACGATTATAAAAATATGTACGGTCTTTCATGACAACAAAGCACCACGGTGTTTCATCAAACACATAACTATTTTTATGTGTACTGCCACCAAATTTAATGGCATCTTTTACTTCAATTTCAACTGCACTATCTTTGTCGTCGGGGAATTCAATGACATATCTACCTGGAAAAGGGAATGTTTCTTGTAACCGTAAAGTTTGGTCATCCAAGAGTTCAAATGACATTATTGGTCTAAAATCATTTTCATGAAGTAAAGACATTCCATCGTCTTTGGGTGTTATCTTGACCATCTTATGATTTCTAGAAAAAGACTGGATGGTAAACTTTGTATTCAAATATCCTTGATGTGGATGGACTGATAACTTTGCCATAATTACCTGTTCTATAGATTTATGTGCAAAGTTATAAATAAAATACGAACTCTATATTCGTAACGTGGCTAAATCCCGAAAATTGCGTTATAATTAGGACATTTCCAGTCAAAGCTGTTGATGCCCTTTATATTACACGTTGACCAGCAGATGATTACCTATTGCCACAGGGGTTCATCCTTCCAATCTTTACAAAATCCCATAGCCATAATGCCTATTGACGGGAACTTGGATAATAAGTCTGCTATTTTTGAATTAAAGTTGTTGTTTGGAGATACTGCGGAAAGAAAATACCTAATAATGCACAAACGATAGAACACCTTTTTCTTATCCAACGTTGACGTATCAATCCAAACTTTAGAAGCTTTACGTGGCTCTGCCGGACTCAGCATGAAATCCCTGTTCCACACTCTGGCATGGTGGCAGCACATATTGCGCAAGTTAGCAAGCACAGTCAGCCATGATGTAAACACTTGTGGCTTCAGTCCGAAATAGTCGGCAATAAGTTTCCTTAGTCTGTTATTGGCTATGTTGGTGTAAATGTAGTTCAAGTTGCCGAAAGACAAGACCTCTGTTATCATCCATGCCGGAGGATAATCCTCAATGTAGTTTTGCCTGAAATTTTCAATGTACCCTTCCTTACTTGCTGCCAGTTCCTTTTCTATGACGGCCAACGTCTGCCGAAATTTATCAGCATTGGCAAAATACTCCGCCTTTGTTATCCAATACTTATCGCCAAGTTCTTGACAACCAATATTGGCCAGTACACTGCGGATAGCCACTTCTATCTTTTCTATTTCGTTGAAAAGCACGATGCGGAGTTTCTTGTCAAAACGGTAAAGCGTCATCACCTGTTCAAAGGTTGTGCCGTCTTTCAAAATCAAGTCGTTTTTCGGACTTTTGTAGAACGGGAAGATATAAGCCGACAATCTATGATAACCGATGTTCATAAGATAACTTTCTGCTTTGCCCTCATCGCTGAAGTGCATTCCACGGCTTCTGAGTATCTGAACAATCTTTTTAGGTGTAGAGTATGGTTTGGGAAAACTTGTTTTCATGTACCTATAATAAAAAAACGACCCGCCGATTTGAGCATTGTTAAGAGGCTTGGCAGGTTCTAATGTTACAAATGTACTGTTTTTCATTCAAAGCGCAAAATGTTTTTTCAAAATTCTCAGTACCTTTTTCAAAATACCTCTTCTAAGAGCGGCCTCTCCTTATTCTGTAGCATTAGAATGCTCATCAAGACAAACGAATCTGAGAGCATATAAACGTAATTTTTCTATAAATAAGAGTTAAATATCACCATTTCGGAATGCACAATACTTCGGTAAATTTTTACCGATTGTTACCTTTACCCTTGATTAATCACTCCACTTCAAAGCGATAAAGAGCGCAGGTTTGCTTGTCAATGTCCAACTCGTTGAATTATGGTTTTGCGACCAGACTTGCACTTGCTATCAACGGAAAACTGATTGGCGAATGGTTCAAGGAACAGTTCGACAAATTGTTCTAGAAATGTGATGTTTTCTCGCCGCAGAAAAGAACTCAGGCTATAAGAGTTAAATTGCTTAAACCTAAAGGGAAAGTGATAGTCTTATAATTGATCAGACTATTCCTTTTTTCCTATCTTTGAGCCACTAACAATGATAAATTATGAAAAGAAGACATATATATCCTATTTTGTTACTATTGGCTGTCATACAAGTAAAAGCAACGGAATTGTCATGTGATTCTGCAAGATTGCCTGAAAAATATTCTATCATAGGGAAAGTGTATGGTGAATGTGTCCGACAAATTCCACCCTATGATGTCATGACAATACCTTTGACAGGCTCTTACCTCTCTATTGAGGAATTACCCAAACAGGGTTGGCTTACTGATTCTACTGCAAGTTTCCGGATAGACTATCTGGAAAAAGGTATCTATCATCTAAAAGCGGAATATGTCGGCTTTGATTCATGTGATACGCTTATTGTCTTGACGGAACACACTGACACATTGCGTTTAGTCTTGCCATTGTGCTACGAATACATTTCAAAATATGAGTGTTCCCCCGAATTGTCACGTGAAAATATCCGAAAAGGACATCCGTATATAAAACTCATTATTCCCGAAGATAAGGAAAAAGAAGTCAGAAATCACCTTTTTTGGAAAAAATACGGTGTCAGCTATGATAGTTTTTACCCGCTAAGAAAGGATGGGCACCTTGCTTGCTATTTGAGTGTTCCCAACTTTATGCTTGCAGCCTACAATCAAGAAGTGTTTGATTATCTGGATGCTCAATATGGCAAAATCTGGCGTCGGGAAGTTCCCGATGGGATATTGATATTCGGTCTTGACAAATCATCGGAAAGCAGTCTAATTGCCCATACAACTGAAAAGCATCTTGAGGTCGGCGTTCCTGTATGCTATTTGAACGAGCAAGGCGATACCATTGTGCCATATGGCAAATACAAATTCTGCCAAACAGATACCATACGGAATATAGGCTTCGTATATGGGAACAAGCAGGACGCACGGATTGTTTGCATAGACAATCAAGGCAAAGAACTGTTCTATGTGTTCAAATATGATAACGGCCCCGACTATATCCGTGAAGGACTTTTCCGCATCATGGATGACAAAGGATTGATAGGCTTTGCCGATTCATTAGGCAATGTGGTAATTAAGCCTCAATTCAAGTTCGCATTTCCTTTTGAAGGAAACAAAGCAAAGGTTACATTGACAGGAGAACAAAAGGAAATGCCAGACAGAGAACGCCGTGAGTGGGCAAGCGATAAATGGCAATATATAAACAAGAAAGGAGAGCTTATACAATGAAAACGATCATCTTATTCGCGATGCTGGGAAGTGTCGTTTGCCTGAGTTGCACTAACTATTCCAGCCATTCCCAATTAGTCAAGCATAGGGAAAACGGCTGGTATCGTATCATTGACGGACAAAAGGACAGTATCGCCTCCCTGCCGATTGTTACAGTAAAGGAATTTGCCGCTTTACGGCTGGATAAAGATTTCTCCGGAAAGGCAGTGATAACAGGGAGCGTGAGCAAGAATAAATTGCAAGCATGGGCAGACTCAACGGAGCAGCTTATAGGCAAGCGGATAGGATTCGTATTCAATGACACCGTAATTACCGCGCCACGTGTGAATATGAGATTGGAAAGCGGGGCATTTCAAATTGCGACACCCAACAATTATGATATACCCTCTTTATACAGAAGCCTGTTGAAAGAAAAGAAAGATTCTTTGGACGCTCTGTTCAAAGCCAACGGATGGGAAAACGATACGCTCTTTTTTAATCAATCAGACCTCCAGATACAGGATTCAATCATAAACACATTGGACTATATCGATGCCTGCTCCATTGTAAAAGGATTTGAGAACAAATAATTAAAACCCAAAGGATTGAAAATGGAACTATTTGTATGGTCCGTTCTTTCGTTACAAGTGCAAACCAACGAGCGGTACATTGAAGTAACAGGTGCATCGGAAATAGAAATCGTGCCCGGCAAAATCCATTATGTTGCCGACATCCGGGAATACTTCGAGGAATACAAAAGCTGCCGAAAGTCCGTTTTAACTATGTCCTGATGACTGCCGCATCACGCGAAATGCTGGATGAGCCACCAATTTCTCACAAAAAAAATTACACCGCCAATTTTACTTTTATCCTGTTGCCGGGTCTTTTATACAGAAGCTCAGTTCAAATAAGCTGACAGCCTATATTCTATCAGGCTCTTACAGACGAAACGACATGAGCGTATAACTTAAACATTGAATATGATGAAACCAACAGGAAAACTGAAAACAGCGATAATGGCGGCAGTCATTATTCTTGCATGCAGCACTGCGGACGCACAGCGCTGGCGTTGGCACTCACGCCCTTATCGGGTGGTGACGGCAGTTGCCAAACCGGACATAATCATCCATGTTGACAACCGTTTCAGCCAAAAGGAACGTTTCAGAATGGCAATGGCCTACCTGAAAAGCCACGAATACCTTACCGTAAAGAGATATGCAAAAATGACCGAACTGTCGAAAGCGGCAGCAAAAGCAGAACTTGACGCATTCGTGGCAGACAAGGAAAAACCTATCATGGCTGTCATAAGGGGAGAAAAGAAAGTATATACACTAAAAAAGTAAAAAACGGGGTTATACAATGAAAGGATATACAAAATGGAGTGCACTCGCATTGACGGCAGGTATGGCAATGGTGTTCAGTTCATGCGCTGTGCATAGACCTCCACGGACTCACCGCCATCATCCGCACCGTCACAAGGTGGTGATTGTAGCGGAACAGACTGCCAGTCCAGAACAAAACAGCAACCGCATGACCTTTGAAGAATGGTTGGCTATGACCGAATCGGAGTCTTATGGCAGCACTGAATGACAAGGATATTGTTTCAGCACTGAAAAAGAATGCTGAAAACGGATTCCGGCTGCTGATGGCGAAATACAAAGAGGCTGTATATTGGCATATCCGCTGATTGGTCGTTTCGCACGACGATGCGCAGGATGCCGCCCAGGAAACATTTGTACGGGTATTCCGTTCTTTCAGCCAATTCAAAGGAGAGTGTTCGTTCAGCGCATGGATTTACCGGATTGCCACCAACGAAGCTCTGCGCATATTGGAACGCAGACGGAGCGAACGGCTTTCTTTGGACGATCCAGAGGCCGGAACAGGCTCTTTGATGGCTGACGAATATATGGATTACAGCGACCTGGAGGCGGTGAAGCTGCAAAAGGGCATCCTGTCATTGCCCGCCAAGCAGCAACTGGCTTTCAACCTGCGCTATTATGACGAAATGAGTTATGATGAAATAGCCGCCATCACAGATTCCACGGCAGCCAACGTGAAAGCCAATTACCATACAGCCAAAGAGAAGATAATAAAGTATATGAACTCCACAGACTAAGGATATGGAAAAAGATTTTGACTTCAGACAGATTGGGAAGCGCATGCCTTACAAGACACCGGAAGGCTTCTTTGACGAGATGGAAACGAATATATGGAAAGAGGTGCAAAACGAACTTTCCCAAACGCACAAGCGTAAGGCATACCGCCTGCGTATTTTTGCCGGAGCCGTAGCTGCAAGCATAGCCTTGCTGCTTGTATTCAGCCCGCTTTCACATAAGGAGCAGACTGACAGTTTATCAAGAGTAGAGCAGGCTTTTGCCAACTTAAGCCAGGAAGACCAGGCTTATATGCTTGCGGTTTACCAAGAAGACTTGTTTATGAACGAATAAAAAAGAAATGACGATGAAAGGTATTATCAGATTACTGCTGCTGGTTGCCGCACTGACAACTTTCTGCGGCATGGCTTCAGCGCAAAACAGCAGACAACGCCTCACCCGCGAACAGCTGGCAGAGGTACAGGCCAAGCATATTGCAAAGGAAATGGCGATGGACGATGCGACAAGCCAGCGTTTTATCGACACCTTCTGCCAGTTTCAACGGGAAATATGGGCACTCGGCCCTCGCCCGAAACAGTCACACAGACAAATGACCGATGAAGAAACGGAACAAGTGTTGAAAGCACGCTTCGCCCACAGCCGGAAGATACTGGATCTGCGGCAGAAGTATTATGGCATCTACAGCGAGTTCCTGACACAGAAACAAATCCAACGTGTCTATGAACTGGAGCGGCAGATAATGGAACGCCTTTCCAAACGAAGCAAAAGGACAAACCGATAAAATTCTATTCACACATTAAAAATTGTATCGTATGAAAAAGCTAATCATGGCTATGCTGATAGCCGTTTCAATGGTTCAGACCCTTTCAGCACAAGACAACAACCGCCAGCGTATGACACCGCAGCAGCGCACCGAACAGCGCATCCAAAAACTTGATGAGAAACTGTCGCTGACAGACAATCAGAAAAGCCAGATACGTGACCTTTACGCCGATTTCTATAAGCAGAAATATCCCAAAGAAAAGCGTAAAGAAGCGATGGAAAAGCTGATAACAGACATTGCGGCTGTGCTGACTTCCGACCAGCAGGTGCTTTACAAGCAATTACAGGAGGAAGCAGCAGCCGAAAGACGGAAACACGCAACTGAAAAATAGCAGACATGAAAAGTAAAATTTTATCTTGCCTGATCTCATTGCTTGTTCTTGCATCCTGCTCGGATAGCAATGAAGAATTGGGAGATAGCCTATATTCCGATACCCAAGCACCAACTTCTGGGGATTGGACTGCAACCTTCATAGATGGATTGTATGATAATTGGAGCATAGGCGATAGCATCCTGCTGCTTCAAAACGGGCAAGCTGTTTTCGCCGAAGCGCTGCAATCCGGGAACATATCAAACTTTTCAAGTGGTATGGAAAGTCCTTTTGTTGATGGTAATCCGCTGTACGGCATCTATCCGGCAGGTAATATGGTTTCTTTCGACAATGAGAGCGTTACCGTATCCGTTCCTTCCGTTCAGACGGCTAAGGATGTCGGATTTGATGAAGAGGCGGCCGTGTCAGTAGCCTGTTCCGTTTCCGAGTCGCTGTGTTTCAATCGGTTTGTGGCGGTATAAAATTGAATTTCCAGATGTCTGGTGTAACAAAAGTGGAATTGGAAAGTGTTGATGGCTATGCCTTGTCAGGCAAAGCCAAACTTAAATGGGATGAACAAGGAGTTCCAGTTGTAGCAGAAATGAGCGACTCCTGTTATATCCTTACGTTCAACGCCCCCGATGAATTCGGTTTTCTGCCCGGAAAGGATTATGTCATATCCACCTTGCCTTGCAACCTTTACGGGGGATACAGGCTATCCATCTACAAAGACGGACTGGCTGCCGATTATTTCGGCGTGCATCAGACAGTAGAACGTGCCTCCTATATAACTCCGATTGACTTGGTGGAAAGCGAACTGGCGTTTGACGACCCTGATGCGCCGCTTGTGGAGGAAGAACGTCCGGAACTGGATGCCACGACAACCGCCCTTCTCCGCCAATATCAGCAGAACCCGACAGAAGAAAACAAAGAGGCTTTGATGGAACAGATGGGAATCCGCTACGACAAAGTTGTCGCACGGAAGAAATCCAAACTTCGGGAACTGGAACGGGAGGCTCTTACTCCCGACCTTGTTGACGAGATGCAGGAGATAGTGGATGAAATGGTTGAAAACCGCGACATCCGACTGGAACAGCAGTTCCTGAGGCTGATTGACCCTCGAAACGATGACAATCCCGATGATGCATGGATGGTACTGCGCGGTGTGCCGGAACAGGACGCCTACATCGGATATGCTCCTGTAACAAATGCTGAATATGCGGTTTTCAATCCTGATTTCAGCTATGATGCAGGGAAAAATAACTATCCAGCTGTGAACATCCCGATTGCACAGGCTGCCGCCTATTGCGACTGGCTCACGGCGCAGGACACCTCGCACACATACCGCCTTCCGACAGACGAGGAGTGGATTCTCGCCGCCGGACACATGCCCAAGGATGTTTCGATGAACTCCGGCTATGTGGAATACGGATTGACAGCGGTTGATGCTTACAGCCAAACAACCGGAGCGTGCGGCGGCATAGACTTTTGGGGCAACTGTTGGGAATGGACTTCATCGGTGGATGCCAATGGCTTGTACATCATCAAAGGAGGCAGTTGGGATTCCGACCGTGACGATTGCCGCAGTGAGAAATCCGATGTAGTAAGGGACGGCTCGCAGGGTTATGCCAATGTCGGCTTCCGAATTGTAAGAACAGCTCCAAATATCTGACACTTAAAACTTCATTGCAATTATGAGAAAGTTATTTTTAGCAATGGCTATGACCATTGTGACGGCCACAGTTGTGTCCGCCCAAGAGAACACCAAAGAAAATAGAATGAATGTTTTGTCCGTTCAGACAGACAAAGACAACAGAAATGATGGCGATTCCAGACTCCGCTGCGGCATCAAGTTCAGGATCGGACTTTCCGGTGTGACCAAAATCGAGTTGGAAAGCGTAGACGGCAATCCGTTGGCAGGCAGAGCGAACATCAAAGTAGACGCGCAAGGAAATGCTGTGATGGAAGAAATAGGAAGCGCAAGCGCTATCATCACGTTCCGTGCTTCAGATCCCTCCGGCTTTACACCCGACAAGGACTATTACATCTCCACCTTGCCCTGCGATCTTTACGGCGGTTACAGGCTTTCCATTTACAAAGACGGCCTTGTGGCTGATTATTTCGGTGTCCATCAGATTGTAAAACCGGGAACATTCATTACTCCCGAAGATTTGGCGGAAAGTGAACTGGAATTTGAAAAGCCTGACGCTCCGCTTGTCGAGAAAGAACGTCCGAAGATGGACGCCATAACGCACCAGCTATTCATCCAATACAGAAGAAAGCCGACCGAAGCCAACCGGCAGGCATTATTGGAGCGGATGGGCATCCGTTACGATAAAGTAGTGGCTAGGAAGAAAAACAAGCTTCGCGAACTGGAGCGAGAAGCAAGGACTTATAATATCGTAGAACACATGCAAGGCATTGTGAATGAAATGGTGGAGAACCGCGATATCCGAATACAGCAGCAATTCCTGCGCTTCATCGATCCCCGCAGAGATGAAAATCCCGAAGATACTTGGATGGTGTTGCGTGGCGCATCTGCAAGAAATGCTTATATCGGTTATACTCCTGTAACTAATGCCGAATATGCTCGCTTCAACACCGGGTTTATGTATGACAGAGGGAAAGACGATTATCCAGTCGTTGGCATCTCAATCAAAGATGCCGAAGCCTATTGCAACTGGCTCTCTACAAAAGACAGCGGACACAACTATCGCCTGCCTACCGAAGAAGAATGGGTGCTTGCCGCCGGACACATGCCCAAGGATGTTTCCATGAATTCTGGTCATGCAGAATCCGGATTAACAGCTGTAGATGCTTATGCGCAAAGCAAAGGAGCTTGCGGCGGCATTGACTTTTGGGGCAACTGCTGGGAATGGACCTCATCAACAGATAACAATGGACTGTACATAATCAAAGGAGGCAGTTGGGATTCCAAGCGGGATGATTGCCGCAGCGAAAAGTCTGATGATGCCAGAAATGGTTCGCAAAGTTATGCCAATGTCGGCTTCAGGGTGATACGGACAGACAGCAATTGAAACGCCTTCACCCGACCGAAAT
>NZ_JANRHN010000048.1:0-18049 GCF_024733745.1 Bacteroides sp. ET225
TCGTCTTTGAAACCATATATCCTGTTATCTCATGATATAATCGCCATTAGTGCTCCTCACTCTTTAAATATCTTAGTTCTTTATTGAAATTTTCCTCATTTATCTCCTGCCTTATTCAATCAAAATACTGTGGCCTTCCATATATTTTGGAACATATATACAAGATTCTGTGTTCAATTCTTCAAGGAATTTCCTTACCTCACAAGACATTTGCGGGTAATTTAATATGTTTTTATCTGCTATTATTATGGTATGACTTTTAGCTCTACTTGTTGCTACATTAAATAATCTTGCTTCAAGGCTTCGATTCAATGATGCATTTGGAATAAAAAAAAGTGTTATATCTGTAGTCAATCCCTGAACTCTAGCTATTGTTTCTATCATAACCTTATTTCCCAGCCCCAATCTTAATGCTATTGCCTTTTGAAGCACTCGTGTTGTTTTACGCAGACAAGTTAAGACTGCAATCTCTATTTGGGGGTGTTCTTTTAAAATAGCATATACAAAATATGTTGCCATATCAACTGCATATTTCGGTGCAGTATCTCCAACTTCCATATCTGTGAGAACCAATGTCGGTCCTCCATTAGAGTTTAATATCTTTGAAAAAGAGTTTAATACAATAGGATTTATCGTAGATTTAGAAATCAAAGTCCCATTATAGAAATATCCAGTATAGTTTGCACTTCTCTGCGTAAGCCTAAAAGTAGCTGTCAGTTGATATGTAGGATAGATCCTTTTAGTGGTCAAAGTTCTAAAACCTTCTTTAAAATCATTAAACAAATTAGACTTCACCCTGTTATCATTAAGTGATAATACAGGCCCAAGTTGAGCTGTATCTCCCACCCATAATTTTCTTTTGCCGATTTTATTTGAAGCAGCAAACATGGCAAGCAATGCTTGACTTGCTTCATCCATAATAACAACATCAAAGACTCCTTCATCAGACAAATTTGCCGCAAAACTACTAACAACATAGTATGTAGCCATAACCAAAGCTCCTTTTATGGGAAGTATCTGTTTAAGGGGAATCAGTTTAGGTAACTCATTTTGTTCATCTACCGTTAAATTCGATTTATATATATTTCCTTGTTTCAATAATTCCCCAACAACTTTTTTCGAAGCAACTTCCATTAAGGCCCTATTTGTCAATGCTGTTATTAAAACAGACTTTCCTTCAGAGCACAATTTAGTACACAGCTCAGCTATAAGTTGCGTTTTCCCTGTTCCAGGAGGACCTTGTAAGATTGTAACTTCAGATGAATTTATTTGGTTATAAATAAACTTAGAGGGCTGTTCTTCCCGAATCAATATTGGAACATTCGTAATCGGGGAGTAATCATTATCTATGATATCACTTACTTTCTGACTACAAAAATCTTGCAACAAGCGGTAAAGATTTACCAGATAATCTATGGGAGGTTTATTGGGACCAAACACTATTAATGCACCTGGTGTTTGTGAAATGTATTGAGCAAAATCTATATCAATTCCCCTAAATCCCAGTAAAACAAAACCATCTTCGTTTGACTTTGTATGCCAAATGCAAATGGCTTCAGAACCCTTTATTCGATTCTTAAAAAGGTCTTCATACGTTTTATTTCCCCATTGTCGGTAATCCTGTATTTTTGATGGTAAATACATAGCTTGTATGTATTCACCTTTACGAGGGAATGACCTTGTTGCACGAAACTTGACAATCATTTCTCCATTGTCAAATTTCATAAATTGACCCATGAATAATTCTTCACTCTCATTCAAGAGATAAAGAGCCTGAGCGGAGAACTTTTTATTAAAGTCCTCCGTTTCGGCGATAAGTTCCATGTTTAGGAACTTTTGGTGGCGTTCTCTATTATTAATCATTCGGGTAAAACTGAAGGTGAAACTGCTATAGGTAATTCTCCGGTTGGTTGTTCTGGAGCCATAAACCTTTCCCATTGATTCATCACAGGCTGAATATAGCTCTCAAAATCAAATTGAATCCCTTTGAAATAAGCAAAAACTTGAGCTAGTTCACTGATATGTTTTGAATTATCAATATTTTCAGAACGAAATTTTATTGATATTAATTCTTTAGATTTAAGAATCTCACGTAGGCATACTGTTCCTATACCAGTGTTTGTAACCACAGCAAACATAGCATTAGGTTTCATTAGTTGATTCCAGTCAGTTGGAGAAAGACATGTATTCCGTTGGCTTTTATTGCTTCGTATCACAAGTGGATATTCCATACCATCTTTTCTTACTCCATTAATACAAGTCCAACCATCCCATTCTTTATTAGATATATCAAAACCATCTTTTGACAATTTCTCCAAAATGGCATCCTTAGCTTCTTCAAGACTGCTTCTCATCTCCTCGTTTGTAAGTCCACCATAGGCTGCATCTTCACCACTCATTATGGCTGTCGTTTGATTTTTAGCCAAATTTATGCCATTGTATTCTTCTATAAATGAAGTATCATACCCCTTTTGTCTAATATATTCTTTGAGTTCGGTGAAGTCTTTCATTTGAAGAATGGCTAGGAATATCGTACTAACCTTCTTAGGAAGTCCTAATGCATCCATAATGTCACTATGCAGGAGTTCTTGACTAGCCAATCCGAATTTACCAACAAAATAAAATTTGTTAGCTTTCGAATAAGCCATTTTAGAAAATCCTTGATAACCATAATAGATGTTTATACTGTCTGTTTGATAAAATTCCATCCTCATAATAGCGTTGTGCATTTTAGCCTTTTCCTCTTTCCAAGTACTCTCTGTAAAAGATTCTCCAAATGCAACAGAGGTGAGGAAATCTTCTTTTTGGACAAACATATTGTTTATGTCAGACATATATTCCCCATATTCAATACCCTCAACGCTATAATTAGTTATCATGTTTACTCCTAAAGCTATCATAAATGATACAAATCTTTCATTCTCCAAATGTTTGGCATGAAAGACTTGATTGTCAAGTTCAACACCGGATAGACTTGAGGAAAGTAGATACAAAGAATTTGGTGACTCGAATTTTCCTTCTTTAGAAAGAATTTTATGAGTTCTTCCCCAATTTTGTACTAATGTGAAATTGGAATTACCTACAGAGAAATCATAAGAATCAGCAATTCGTTCATATAGTCGATTTATTTTTTCTTTGTTAGCTGAAATTTCTTCTTTTGTGTCATCTTCGGATATTCGTTCAATAACTTTAAGATATTCTGTCAAAGATAATTCTTTTTTAAATGGCAATCTTTCTGTCCATTCACTCCTTAAAGGTTTTTCTAATGCCAAAACAGGAAAATACCCCCCAAATGTCTCTTTGTTGTATTCAGTATTAATTAAAATATTATTGGCTGTATACAAACAGCCGTCAGAGGCCGGTAAAAGTTTCTTTGTTTCAACAACCCATTCGATGAATGATTTTGAAAGATAATAAGAATCACTTAGTATAGCCCTTCTTGCATATCCATTTCCCGTACTTCCGAAGACATAGTCATCATTTTTATTGGGAATAGCATTATTAAATATTCTTTTCCAAAATTGAATATAAAATTCATACAATTGATTGGAACTATGAATAGAGAGTAGTGGAGATGACATTACATAAAGACACACACCTCCTGCACATCCGAGATAATACTTACGACCATTCCATGCTGTATTGTACTCTTTCATTTTTGCCAGTCGAACACATTCCTTAATTGTTGGTTCTTGCATGACCCAAGAATCATCTCCATATTTTATTTTAGTAAGTTTAATATCATCATTACATCCAAGTTTTTTTAAGAATAGTGCCCATTCCGCATATTCTAATTCATCTTTAGGATATTCTTCTGATACAAAAATGTCTTCTAAATATGTATCCTGGATTTTACAGATAGGATTATATATATTTGAAAGATATAATTCTGTCGCATATTTTAAATCACCTGTTGTTGTTTGAATCTTAATGTTTTCCAAACGAGATTGTCTAACATTTGCAAATACGTTTTCTTTCTTATCGGTATCAAAAATAAAACGCAGTACATTTATGGCATTTTCTTGATTAATATAATTGTCTTCACAAAGTACCTTTTCTATCACAGAAAGATTAGACATTTCTTGTACGCCTAATTCCTTTAGCCAATTTATCATTTCATCACTAAATTTACCTGCAAGACTTTTACGGATAATTTTAGCATCAGCAGATATATCAGGATTTTCATCTGAATATTCGGATGGAAAGAAAGATTCCACTGGTGCTACAAATTTAGAATCTTTGTCAGGAAGAATACTAGCATAAGATACTGATCTTTTGAAATCATTATTTAAATCTTGAGATAAGCTTTTAAGCCATATCAAAAATATCAAAGTTTCTTCGTCCGTGAAGTTTTTAAGGTAGTCTGTTGCCTTTTCCAAAATAATATGTACGTGCTGGGTGGTGATATTTGCAACACCGTAGAGTTGTTGCAATGCTTCCCCAATTTCAGGAGAAACCAATGAGAATGAATTTGTACCATTTAAAACATTTGTACGTACAAAGGATTCAAATGTCTTAGATGGAATTGCAGAATGTAATCTAACATTGTCTGTTAATGCTTCTTGTAGCAACACCATATCACAATTAACAGCTTTGACAAATGGTATAGAATATAATGCGTCTTTCAATGCTGTAGTGTAAGCTTCAGAAAGTTCATTATCTAATTTAGAATAGGGTGGTAGAACTTTATACCAATCTGGATATTTTTTTGCTACACTCTCCGCCATCCATTTAAGGTAACTTTTGGGAATTTGAGCAAAGATATATTCATTCCATGCACAATCTTTAACGATTTGTTGGCGCCCGGCATCAGTGATAAAATTTGCATTAACAATGAAACTCAATCCAAAAGAAAAAGAAGTAGGAAGATAAGTATAAATCACTGCATTACTCAATGGTATAATATTTTTATCTTTATCCAGTGCAATTGCAAATGAAATCTCAACAGATTCTGAATCCTTTAACTTTGTAGGAGTTTTACTGTCATGCATAAGAGCATCCTTAACCTCTGGCGTCAGTTTAACTTCTGTAGAATATATAAGCCAACTGTTTTGTGGTTCTCCGTTCATTGAAAGTGTGAGTACATCATCCGCTTGTTTTTTAGAAAGGTTCAAGATTTCCTCTCCATTATTCCAGAATGAAATTCTAAGATCATCAACTTTCAAGAACAAAAGGAAACGAGTATCTCTCAAAAGCTTTTCTACTTTGCGTTCCAACAATTTTTTATTAGATATTTCAATGTATGTAACCACATTGAAATTCCCAATATTAATATCAGAAGGTGTATTTGTTAATATTGGAATTATCTGCCATGGCATTTTAACATTTTTGTATTCGTCCCCTTTTGATTTAGCAAGAGCTTCACAAGCATCTTTATCAAATTTAAAACAGGTTCCTGCTGACCATACCGTAACCCGATGAGAGTGCATAAACACTGATTTAAACCCAATTCCCTTGTAGCCAATCTTCTTAGCATCCGTTACTTTGTTTCCATTGCCAATATCACATAGCCCTTCCAAATCTCTCTCTGAGAAGGCTGAGCCATTATGCATGAAAACCAATAAATTATCAGTAAGAACAATTTTGATTTCTAATGAAGTTTGCTTAAGTGAATCAAAACTATCAACAGCATTCTGTAATAGCTCAAATATAAATCTTTCTTCTTCTGTATATATTCCTGAAGAAAGTAAATCCAAAGCATTTGCTGTTGTGGTTGCTTGTGATGGATGAGAGTATTCTGTTGTACGCTGGTATATACGTTCTATAACATTTTTCATATTGAGTATATTTTATTATGTAAAAGTAAATGACAAATACAAAATTAGCTAATACTCTTATAAAACTCTATTTTGTGAGTTAAAAACTATCATTTTTTTCGTGATCTACCACTAATTTGATATTGTACTCTGATCAGATCTGTTTGAAACACCTAACTAAAATTTTTACCATTTATACAAGCCATAATTTGAAATGCATAAACTACTTTTTTTGATTTTGTTACATAATCAAAAAACATAAATATAGTAGAAACTACATTACAAGTATTACTATAAATATTTCTACTATTTTCCACATTAATACATTGAGAAATTCACAAAAAAGACCTATCTTTGTTGTACCATCATCATGTAGCGCATGGGATAAAACTATCAAAGAATCAAAGTTTTATACTTGATTTTTGATATACAAAATTTGAATGAAGAAAGGCGGTACAAATAAAATCAACAAAAGGCTGAAAAACAAAGGTTTACACTTGTACATAGAAAATGAATTCTTTGTCAAAAATCTATTTGTACCGATTAAAATGCTAAAACGCTGATAATTAAACATGCCTCGATGTTGCGTCGAAATTTATGCGTAATTTGAGAATCCCTCAAGTTCTTACGTTGATCCATTATCGTATATAGTCACCTAAGCAATAAGGAGGGAAATCATTGCTGAAATCCCTCCCTGCCTAAGAGCGGCAAGCGGGACTCGAACCCGTGACCCTCAGCTTGGGAAGCTGATGCTCTACCAACTGAGCTACTGCCGCATTTTTTGGTAGTGCAAATGTAAGCCTAATTTTAGAAATAAACAATTTTTAGTCTTAAAAAAATCGAGCAGGCAAAGAAAATCCTATTTTTGGAGAAGGAAATCCCATTTCCTCAAAAAAAAGAAACGCTTAAAACTATATTCTATGCTAAAGGAAAACAATCAGGACAGAAAATGGACTATACTTGAAAGTGAATATCTGATCAAACGGCCGTGGCTGACTGCACGGAAAGATCACGTACTGCTGCCTACGGGAGTGGAAAACAAAGAATACTATATACTGGAATACCCAGACTGGGTGAATGTAATCGCAATAACAAAAGACGGGCGTTTCCTCATGGAACGGCAGTACCGCCATGGCATTCAACTGACCTGCTATGAAATCTGTGCGGGAGTATGTGAAGCCAACGAAACTCCTTTAGAATCCATTAAGCGTGAATTGCACGAAGAAACGGGATATGGCGGAGGAAACTGGACCTTCTGGATGAGCATTTCAGCAAATACCAGCACGACAAGTAACATCTGCCATTGCTTTCTGGCTACAGAAGTGGAACCTGTCGGCGACCGGCATCCGGAAGCGACAGAAGACATCAGCATCGAACTGCTGACTTTGGGGGAAGTAAGGACACTCCTGCTGACAGACCAGATCAAACAGTCACTGATGGCAGCCCCCCTGTGGAAATACTTTGCAGTCAACAAACTCCTCTGACAAGAAGCACTCGACTCATCACCACCAGTCTGTTATTCCCGACTGCCCCCAGCAGCAATGAGCAGTAACCGCTATGGTATTCTTGTATCTGCAGACAAAAGAGGAAGGAGCGTTCTGCCCCTTCAAGTTAGCCATCGCAATCACCCGCAGGTGAGGATCCTGCTGCAGCGCCACATCAAAATAACGGTATTCGTAACCCTTGAGAGAATGGCCGTCCACATCAGCTTTCCGGTATCCGGCATAAAGCCGCTGTTCCCTTACAGCCGCCTCAAAGGGAAGCAGTCCTGCCATCTGATAGGCAGTACCTCCCGGTCGGGCGGTCAGGGTGCGCGACAGCAACGCAATGCCTCCACCTTCTGCAAGGATCTTGCCCCCATCCTCGCCGAACTCGCGCAACTGCTGAAGCTGACGTTTCCAGCGGTGAAGCTGGCGGGCGAACAGTTCGGGAAAGCCTCCGGGCAGATAAATCAGGTCCGCTTCCGGGATATCGTTTCCATAAACAGGGCTGAAGAAGCTTACGCTGCCCACCTCTTTAAGATAGCTCAGATTCTCCTGGTAGATAAAATGAAAAGCCGGGTCAGAGGCAACAGCTATGCGCCATTTCCTTTCGAGCGTCTGAGGCCTCGGCTCCATTTCAGAAGTGTAAGGCAAGCTATAGGCACAGGGAAATATGCGTGTCGTCAGATTCAGAAGCTTGTCAAGATCAAGTGTATCCCTCATCAGGTCCGCAGCCTTCTGTATCTGCCCGTCGAGTTCCGCCTTCACAGCCGAAGTCAAGGTAGAATATTTGGCAGGCATCCGCAAAGACTCGTCATACGGAAGATACCCCAGACATTCCATCCCCGCATCAGCGCACACTTCGCGCAAGAAGCCGTACTGAGCAGGCGAAAACACATGGTAGAAGATTACGCCCGCTATACGGACATTCTGTCTGAAACGCTTGAAGCCGAACAACATAGGAGCCAGCGAATAAGTCGATGACCGGGCGTTTGCCAGCAAAATTACGGGCACAGAAAGAGCCTGCGCAATATCAGCTCCACTCCCCTGCCACTTGCGGAAACCGTCAAACAGTCCTGCCGAGTTGTCAACGACACAGACATCGGCCTGTTCTCCGTACGTGTTATACAAATACTGGATATGTCCGTGTGAAGCATACCATGCATCCAGATTAACGGAAGCACAACCGGTCGCCACTTCATGGGCCGCCTTATCTGCCAGATCCGGGCCGCAGCTGAACGGCTGCACTTTCATCCCCTGCCGTCGGAGTGCGCGCATAAGTCCCAGCGACAGCAAACTTTTGCCGCCGTCGGAAACCAATGGACTCAAAAGAAACTGCGATTTCATGAACCTTTTCTATGCTTTAACGGCCTGACTTTCTGCTTCACCCTCAGAATCAGGACAAGCCTTCGATTTCTCCGTTCACGATATCAATATGCAAAGCCTGAGGTTCTTTGGGAAGACCCGGCATACGCATGATTTCACCTGCAACGATAACCAGCATCTCGGCACCCGCATTGATCACAATGTCACGCACGCCGAAATTGAAATCCTTTGCCACACCGTAAAGTTTCGGGTCGTTCGAGAACGAATACTGTGTTTTGGCTATGCAGATCGGGAAGCGGGTATACCCCAGTTCCTTGATCATGCGCAGCTTCTTCTGTGCGGCAGGAGCAAAGAGAACTTGCTTTGCACCATAAAGCCGGGATGCCACCTTCTCAACCTTTTCTTCCACAGAATCATCCTCATTATAAGTATATTCCAGAGGCTTCGACGGATTGTTCTCAATTGTATCCACCACCAGGTTTGCCAGCTCAACCGCACCTTCACCGCCTTCAAGGAAAGCATTGTTGACGGCAAAGCCCACGCCCATTTCCTCGCAATGGCGGCGGACAAAATCCAGTTCCTCGTCCGTATCGTTTGCATAGCGGTTGAATGCGACAACCACCGTCTGGCCAAAAGAGCGCAGGTTCTCAATGTGCTTGTCAAGATTTCTGACTCCCTGCTTCAAGCCATCCATATTCGGTTCCTTGATTTTGTCAACCTCTACTCCGCCATGCATCTTCAGTCCTTGAGCTGTAGCCACAATCACCGTCAGTTTAGGCTGAAGTCCCGCCTTGCGGCATTTGATGTTGTAAAACTTCTCGGCACCCAGATCCGCGCCGAAGCCCGCTTCTGTCACGGCATAATCGCCGAATGTCATGGCCAGCTTTGTGGCAAGAACGGAGTTGCAGCCATGTGCAATGTTCGCAAACGGACCTCCGTGCACGAAAGCCGGAGTATGTTCCGTTGTCTGCACCAGATTGGGCGAAAGAGCGTCCTTCAGCAACACGGTGATAGCGCCGGCAACGCCCAGATCTTTCACCGTGAACGGCTTGTTGTCAACGGTAAATCCCAAAAGAATATTCTCGATGCGGCGGCGTAGGTCGTTTTCATCCTTGGCAAGACACAAGATAGCCATTATCTCCGATGCAGGAGTAATGTCGAAGCTCGACTCGCGCGTGATGCCGT
Source organism: Bacteroides sp. ET225 (assembly GCF_024733745.1). Lineage (NCBI taxonomy): Bacteria > Pseudomonadati > Bacteroidota > Bacteroidia > Bacteroidales > Bacteroidaceae > Bacteroides > Bacteroides sp. ET225. The sequence goes on from NZ_JANRHN010000048.1 coordinate 9,749, forward strand.
TCGACTTGCCTCCCAGTCCTGTAACGATGTATCGCAGGCCGCGGTCGTTCACATCAAGCACACGGTTCCACAGCACATCCTTCAGCGCAAAGCCATTGTCCTTGTTCTGATACATGTAATTGTCAAGCAATGCAGCAATCATGTTGTGAGCAGATGTTATCGCATGAAAATCTCCCGTAAAGTGCAGGTTGATCTTATCCATCGGAAGCACCTGCGCATATCCTCCGCCGGCAGCTCCGCCCTTCATGCCGAAGCACGGACCGAGCGACGGTTCACGAAGCGCACATACAGCTTTCTTTCCGATCTTGTTCAACCCCAGAGCCAGGCCGATAGATACGGTCGTCTTTCCGATACCGGCTTTTGTGGGCGTAATTGCAGTAACAAGTATCAGGTTGCTGTTTTTCACCCTTTCCTCATCGATCAACGTTTCAGGAACCTTTGCTATATAACGTCCGTAATTTGATATTTCATCTACCGGGATTCCATACTCCCTCGCTATCTGCTTGATTTTCACAAGTTCAATGCTACGAGCTATTTCTATGTCTGATTTCATTCGCTAATCTTTTTTATTTTGACGGGCAAAGATAATACAAAAAAGTGAGATACTCAGCAGATTGCGGAAGGATGATTGAAAATAAACGGCCGTCTGAAAGTTCCGGCAACATCACGCTACCATCTCCGTAAAAATAAAAAACATCCTCAAAAGCCAGTCCTAGAGAACAGCTTACACCTTCATCTGCTTCTCAAATCTAAAATATTCATTATGAAAAGGCTCAGGCTGTTGTTTAACCGCAGGGTCTGCGTGATGTCTGCAAAAGAACTCAACAATGCGGAATCCGCACTTGTTCACATAAAAATGGATGTTGCGCTTTTCAAAGTAGGGCGTAAAAAGTTCCCAAACGACTGTTTCCGGATACATTTCCTCTATCATCTTCCACACGCATCCGCCCAGCCCTTGGTTATGAAAGCCGGGATAAAAATAAAACAAGTCCATGCGATTGCGGCGGCTCTCGGGGTCTATGTGCAATGCAACGCCTCCCGCTCTTCTGCCGTCCACGTAAATGGCGTAAACGGCAGACTTCGGGTCACGAAGCATTCCATCGATGTCATCATCCTCGAAAAAGTTCCCGTCGCGGGACAGACCGAAGTGCTCGGCGATTGCTATGGAAAACACCTCCTTAACTTCATTCCGGAAATCATGAAAATCCGGTTCTGCCAATGCTTGAAAAAATATACTCGTCATTTCTTTCATTTTAAGAGTTCGCCGTACATTTGTACGATAAGCTCTAAGTTACCAATATGCTATATCCGGCTGTAAAGTTAGCGCAATGCGGAAACGACTCCAAACGCTTTCTGCACGAAACAGAAAAAATCAGGTCCGAAATGTACCGGCATCCGTCTGAAACGATTGCGCCCGTCGCCTTTAGCCATCAGATTTTCGCGCTTCGCCCTCCATTTATGCGGCTTCACGCAACAGACATTTGACGGGGACGGCAAAAACGCTTATCTTGCAGACAAAAAAAGATGAGCGGAATAAAATATGACAACATACAGAACAGGCTGCCGCTGACTGGCATCGTATTCTTCCTTGCCTATTTCCTGTCCATGCTGACAGACCGGAACTATGCAGCACTGCTTCTGGGCGGCAGACTGTCTTTGGCAAGCTATGTCGCTGACATTGCCGGTACATTGCTGACAAGCTTCGTATTTGTGGAACTCTCCATTTTCTACAGCAGATGGCTGTTCCGGTATATCTCCTTTACAGGCAAGCCCCATTGCGGACTGTTCGTCAAAGCCCTACTTCTGCTTCTGATGAACAACCTGATGGCCTGGTGCTTTTCAACGCTGGGAATAATTTTGTGCGAAGAAAGCCATTCGTTTTTCTACCAAGGACTATACACTATCAGTGTCATTGCCACCTTCATATCATACCTCTACACCGGCGCGCATTACATGGAATCGGTCATACAGGCGGAACAGCAGAGAAAAGAACTTGAAATAAGGCTGCTGAAAGAAAAAGAACACGCGGCACAAATGCAGCTGGAGGTTTTGAAGTCACAGATAGACCCGCACTTCATGTTCAACAACTTCAGCATCCTTTCCGAACTGATCATGGAAAATCCGATGGCTGCCGACAAGTTTCTTGAACACCTGTCGAATGTCTATCGCTATGTCGTCCAGAATCTGAAACGGAATACCGTGAGCATTCAAGAAGAGATCACCTTTCTCCGGTCGTATATCTATCTGATAAAGATGAGATATGAAGATGCCGTCTGCATTGCGTTAGATGAAACGCTAAGCCGGTCGGAAGGGCTGATTCCTCCTGTCTGTCTGCAACTGCTGGTGGAGAATGCCATCAAACACAACCAGCTATCGGCTGTCCAGCCTCTGAAAATATACATTTACCGCGAGAAGAACTATATCGCAGTGGAGAACGACTTACGCCCTATCGCATCCGAATTCGCATCAACCGGAATAGGACTGCAAAATATCGTGGGACGCTATTTCCTGCTATGCGAAGAAAAGCCGCTCATAGAAAAACAAGAAAACATTTACTGTGTCAAACTTCCCATCATACACGAAACGCCATGAACATATTGATTATAGAAGATGAAAAAAGGAATTTCAACCGCCTGAGAAGACTGCTGGAAAGACTCTGGATACAACCTGCTGCATAGAAGGGCCGCTGGCAAGCATTGCAGAGTCCGTAGAATGGCTGCACACCCACCCTGCACCGGATCTGATACTGGCAGACATCCGCCTGTCCGACGGACTGAGTTTCGATGCCTTGCGCCAGACAGACACAGCTTCCCCCGTCATTTTCACCACGGCATACGACGAATATGCAATACAGGCTTTCAAGTTCAACAGCTTTGACTACCTGCTGAAGCCTGTCAGGAGTGACGAACTGACTGCTGCCATCAATAAAGTACGCCGCCAATGCGCCGCACCGTCTGCCAGCGGAGAAGAGCTGCGCCAACTGCTGGAATATATGCGGAGAAGCAACTATCGCTACCGTGAACGTTTTTTGCTGCCATACCGCGACGGCTATGTGTCGGTGCAGGTGAAAGATATCAGTCACATTGCGCTGGACGGACGCGCCACACGCCTGTACATGAAAAACGGCACGGCAGAAAGCGTGCCGTACTCATTGGACGAACTGGAAAACCAGCTCAATCCCGATGAGTTCTTCCGCGTCAACCGCCAGTATCTCATCCGTATAGACAGCATACTGAGCGTAAACAACTGGTTCAATTCCCGGTTGAAAGTGCATCTGAAAAAGTATCCCGGCGAAGAAATTGTTGTAAGCCGCGAACGGGCAACGGCCCTGAAGGAGTGGCTGGACAGGTAAAGCATGACAAAAAGAGTCCGCTCCCGGCAAAAGAGAAAATGACTGTCAGCCCAAGCAGGATATTCTGCGCCTCAAGAATACTTTTTGCCGCTTCAAGCCTCCCGGTCTTGCAAAAGGAAGCATCCAGCCTTTCCTTTGCAAAAAAACAGAACGGTACCGGCAAAAAGGCCAGCCGCACAGAACAAAATCAAAGCAACCATTAATACATCTTACAGAATGAACAGAAAAACGACGTATGTTTTCACCGTTGCATGTGTGATGCTCCTCGCTTCCTGCAAAGACAAGAAAAAAGCCGAAACGTACACGGCATATAGAGTGGCCACTCTTTCGCCTACATCTGTCGAAATCGAAGAGTCTTATTCCGCTTCCATACAGGGAAGACAGGACATCGACATCTATCCGCAAGTGCCAGGCACAATCACCCGGCTCTGCGTAAAAGAAGGACAGCAGGTGCGGAAAGGACAGGTGCTGTTCGTCATCGACCAAGTGCCTTACCGCGCAACATGGAACAAAGCCGTGGCAGATGTACATGCGGCCGAAGCACAAGCCAGAACCGCCCGGCTGGAATATCGGAGCAAACAGGTGCTGTTCGACAAGCAAGTGATATCGGAATACGAACTGACTACCGCAAAAAATGCGCTGGACGCAGCCGAAGCTATGCTTGAGCAGATGAAGGCACTGGAACAGAGCGCACGCAACAACCTGTCGTACACTGAAGTGAAAAGCCCGTCGGACGGCATGGTGGGCACATTGCCCTACCGCACAGGCGCACTCGTCAGCTCGTCCATCCCTCAGCCGCTGACTACCGTTTCAGACAACAGCGAAACGTATGTCTATTTCTCGCTCACCGAAAACCGCCTGCGCTCCATGCTTCGCCGATACGGCTCTTTAGACAAAACGATAAACGAGATGCCCGCCATCGGCCTGCAACTCAACGACGGCACACTGTATCCGGAAAAGGGACGCATCAGAAGCATCAGCGGCATCATCAACAAGCAGACAGGGACCGTGTCTGTATGCGGCGTTTTTCCCAATACCGGCAAACTGCTGCTGAGCGGCGGAATCGGCAATGTCATCATTCCGCACAAAGAAGAGGAGGTCATCGTCATACCCCAGACAGCCACAACCGAATTGCAGGACAAGATTCTGGTTTACAAAGTGTCGGAAAGCGGACATAAAGAAAAAAACGATTTCGTCCGTAGAACTGACCGTAGAGAAACTGAACGACGGCAAACTCTACATTGTCCGTTCAGGACTTTCGGCTGGAGATGTAATTGTAACCGAAGGCGCGGGCCTGCTGCGCGACGGGATGAGGATAAACATAAAAGAAGAATGACTTTCGGAAAATTAAACATATGAATCTCAGATATTTCATAGACCGGCCGGTGCTCTCAGCCGTCCTTTCTGCAGCAATTGTGCTGATGGGAGTCATCTCCATCTTCAACCTCCCCGTAGAACAGTACCCCGACATCGCACCGCCCACCATCCAAGTATACACCAACTACCCCGGAGCCAACGCAGAAACGGTGCAGAAAGCGGTCATCATTCCGCTGGAGGAGTCCATCAACGGCGTAGAAGACATGACCTACATCACGTCTACCGCCTCCAACAACGGCGATGCCACGATAAACATCTACTTCAAGCAAGGAAGCAGCCCCGACATGGCTGCCGTGAACGTGCAGAATCGAGTTGCCACTGCACAGAGCCTGCTGCCAGCCGAAGTGACCAAGATAGGCGTGACCACCATGAAGCAGCAGAACGCCGAACTGAAAACCTTCGCCCTGTATTCACGCGACGGCAAATACGACCTCCAGTTTCTGAACAACTACATGAAGATCAACGTAGAGCCGCGCATCAAGCGCATTGGCGGCGTAGGCAACATGATGCTGTTCGGAAGCAACTATGCCATGCGAATCTGGATGAAGCCGGACAAGATGGCGCAATACAAGCTCATCCCCTCCGATATCACCGCGGTGCTGGAGAAGCAGAATATCGAAGCCGCCACCGGCGCTTTCGGCGAAAACCATGACAACGCCTACCAGTATACGATGAAATACAGGGGACGCTATTCCACACCCGAAGAATTCAGCGAACTGGTCATCCGCTCCCTGCCAAACGGAGAGGTGCTCCGCCTGAAAGAAGTGGCAGACATACGGCTGGGCGACGAAGCCTACAACTATTCGACCGGAATGAACGGAAAGCCTGCGGCTTTGGCCATGGTTTACCAGAAAGCCGGAACAAACGCTTCGGGAACCATCAACGAGATAGACGCGGTACTGGCAGAAATCGGCAAAGACTTGCCGCAGGGGATGGAGTTTGTCACGCTGAGCGATACGAACCTTTTTCTGAAAGCCTCGGTCAAGGTGGTACTGAAAACCCTGTTCGAGGCAATCCTGCTGGTGATAATGGTGGTCTACATATTCCTTCAAGACATCCGCTCCACACTTATCCCCACCATCGGAGTCGCGGTTTCCATTGTCGGCACGTTCGCCTTCATGTCGGCCGCCGGATTCTCCGTCAATCTGCTGACCTTGTTCGCACTGGTCCTTGCCATCGGCACGGTGGTAGACGATGCCATCATCGTAGTGGAAGCTGTGCAGGCCCGGTTCGATGCAGGCTATCATTCTTCCTATATGGCAGCCAACGATGCCATGCGCGGCGTATCGTCGGCTATCCTCACGTCAACGCTGATATTCATGGCCGTTTTCATTCCCGTTTCTCTGATGGGAGGGACATCCGGAGAATTTTACAAGCAATTCGGAATCACGATGGCGGTAGCTGTCGGCATTTCGGCCGTCAATGCCTTCACGCTTTCACCGGCACTCTGCGCGCTGATGCTCCGTCCATATAAGGACGAAAAAGGAAATACAAAGACTAACTTTGCCGCACGGTTCCGCAAGGCATTCAATACGTCGTTCGAGGTTCTGACCGAACGGTACATGCGCTCTGTACTCTTCTTCGTCAAGCGGAAATGGCTGATGTGGAGCACGATCTTCGCCTCCATCCTGCTGCTTGCATTTCTGATGCGGACCACAAAGACAGGGCTGATTCCCGATGAAGACACAGGCACTGTGATGATAAGCATGAATGCCAAGCCGGGCACATCCATGAGAGAAAGCCAGCGCATCATGGAGGAGGTAAACAGCCATCTGTCACAAATTCCGGGCATAAGCTATCATGCCAACGTAGCGGGGTATTCTTTCAACGGAGCCGGTCCGTCAATGGGCATGTGGTTTATCTCGCTCAGACATTGGAACGAACGGAAAGAAGAAGGACAGTCGGCACGCGAAATCATTGACCAGATCTATGCGTTCGCTCCCCAGGTGCCTGACGCATCACTCTTTGCCATGACCCCGCCCATGATTCCGGGCTACGGAATGGGAAGCGGATTTGAACTTTACCTGCAAGACAAGCTGTCGGGCAGCCTGGACAACTTCAAACAGGTGGCAGACCGGTTCGTTGCGGCCTTGAACCAACGGCCGGAAATTGAAATGGCCTATTCTTCTTTTGAAACAAACTATCCGCAATATTGGGTAGACATCGATGCCGCCAAATGCGAACGGGCCGGCATTTCGACCAATGAAATTCTGGAAACTTTGTCGGGATATTATGGCGGAAGCTATGTGTCTAACTTCAACCGCTTCTCAAAGGTGTACAGGGTGCAGATACAGGCAGCGCCAAACTACCGCGTCACTCCCGAATCGCTGAACCATATCTATGTCCGTGCAGGGAACGAAATGACGCCGCTGTCCCAGTTTGTCAAACTGACCAAGACATACGGGCCGCAGGACATGTCGCGCTTCAACCTTTACAGTTCCATTCCCGTCAACGGAACGCCGGCTTCCGGATACAGTTCAGGAGATGCGCTAAAGGCAGTACGCGAAACAGCCGAACAGCTATTGCCGGCCAATTACGGTTATGAATTCGGCGGAGTATCGCGTGAAGAAAGCCAGACAACGAACAATGTGCCCATCATATTCACGATCTGCCTGATACTGATCTATCTGATACTGTGCGCGCTGTATGAGAGTTTCCTCATCCCCTTCTCCATCCTGCTGTCTGTACCATGCGGTTTGTCGGGCAGCTTCCTGTTCGCACAGCTCCTTGATCTCGAGAACAATATCTACATGCAGACCGGACTGATCATGCTCATCGGCCTGCTAGCCAAAACCGCTATCCTGCAAACGGAATACGCTGTCAAGTGCCGTCAGGCCGGAATGACGCTGGTACAGGCTGCTTATATCGCTGCCAAAGACCGTCTGCGACCCATACTGATGACCGTGCTTGCCATGATATTCGGCCTTTTGCCTTTGATGACAGCACACGGAGTTGGAGCGAACGGCTGCCGGTCGCTGGCTTCTGGCGTAGTGGGAGGCATACTGGCAGGCACGCTGGCACTGCTGATGTTCGTGCCGGTGCTTTTTATTGTCTTCCAGTACTTGCAAGAGAAGATACGTCCTGTGCAGATGCTCCGGAAAGGACCGGACTGGGCCATACAAATGGAACTGGAGAAGATTGAAAAGGAAAAATAACCGTTCGGAAACCGCACGCCGCATGCTGCCAGCGGAACGACTCGCCGCATGGAGGCCATTCCGCAGGCAAACCGCACTACCGACAAGGGTTCATTACGAAAAACGCAAAAGCAAAGCCTTCGCGCAAAAGAGTCAGTCTTCTGCTTGAAGATCTGTATCTCCAGATTAAAGATGTATATCTCCAGACTGGAGATTTGCATCTCTAGCCTGGAGATACAGATTTTTCCGGCATAAAAAGCACAATGCATCATGGAGGCTGTTGTTTTTTCCATGATACGCTGTGCCCTCTGCAGCAGACAAATGACGTGTCAGTCGTCGATGTCGATAACGCGCATCTGGCTGTCGAAAGTGATTTCCCAGCGGTTGGAGAGCTTCACTTCATAGTTGCTGCGGTCACGCTCGATAGACAGGATCCGG
>NZ_JANRHN010000049.1:0-17005 GCF_024733745.1 Bacteroides sp. ET225
AGGACGAAAAAAAATGAAAGACGGATCAAGGAGAAGGAAAGGCCTATACATTATATATAATACAAAGCCGAAAGAGAACATGAGAGAAAAAGAAAAAAACAGACACCTGAAACGACTTTCACCGCAAATTCAGGCTGACGACCGGACAAATATACAGAACACGGTCGTTCAGGATCTAAGATTTAAACCCCATTTGGAAACGAAGCTTCCCGCAGAAAAGTTTATCGCCAGACTAAAGACATATATCTCCAGTCCAGAGATGCAGATTTTTCTGCAGGAAGCTTTTTCCCGAATGCCAAACTTAAAGAAGCAAAGGAGGAGAATTGGCCTGTTTCAGTCTGCAAACCAGATGCAGACCGTTTGACGTTAAAGCAGCGCCATCAATCAAACATCCGGCTCACCCTCTCTACACCAGCAACCAATGCATCAACTTCTTCTTTTGTATTGTACAAGCCCAAGGAAGCACGCACAGTACCTTCAACTCCCATCCGGCACATCAAAGGTTCGGCGCAGTGATGGCCAGTCCGCACAGCAATTCCCAAACGGTCGAGCAAAGTACCCATATCAAAATGGTGAATATTGCCCACAAGGAAAGAAATCACTCCACTTTTATGGTCAGCCTCTCCCAGAATGCGCATTCCAGGAATCTCCTTCAAACGGCTCATAGCATAAACTGTCAGTTCGTGCTCATAAGACGCAATCTGATCCATGCCGATCGCAGAAACATAATCTATGGCCTTAGCCAGTGCAGTTGAGCCGATATAGTCGGGCGTGCCCGCCTCAAACTTGAATGGAAGCTCGTTAAAGGTAGTTTTCTCAAAGCTTACGTTCTGGATCATCTCTCCTCCACCCTGGTAAGGAGGAAGCCTGTCAAGCCAGTCCTCCTTGCCATACAGGACACCTATTCCTGTGGGACCGTAAACCTTGTGCCCGCTAAACACATAAAAGTCCGCGTCCAGCTCCTGCACGTCAACGGGCATATGCGGGATGCTCTGCGCACCGTCAATCAAGACCGGCACGCCATGCGCATGAGCCACATCAATGATCTTCCTGACCGGATTTATTGTCCCCAGCACATTGGAAACATGTGTCACCGACACCATTCTGGTCCGTTCAGAAAACAGCCGTTCATACTCATCCAGCAGAAGCTCTCCCCGGTCGTTCATCGGAATAACCTTCAGCGAAATGCCCGAACGCTCCGCCTGGAGCTGCCACGGCACAATATTGCTGTGATGTTCCATAACCGAAACAATCACTTCATCGCCCGCTTTCATCTGACTGCCCACAAACGACGAGGCCACCAGATTGATGCTTTCTGTCGTTCCCCGCGTAAACACGATTTCCGAGATGCTGCGCGCATTGATGAACCTGCGCACCGTTTCCCGTGACGCCTCATGAAGCTCTGTTGCCTGCTGGGACAGAAAATGCACGCCTCGATGCACATTGGCATTCACCGAATAATATTCATTTACAATTGATTCGACCACACAGCGCGGTTTCTGCGTAGTTGCGCCATTGTCAAAATACACCAACGGCTTGCCGTAGACCGTGCGAGATAAAATCGGGAAATCATTCCTCACTTCATTTATATCATACATAGTCGGAACCCTTCTTTTTATTTGGAATCACTTACAGATCGCACACCCTTTACACTTGTTCAGCTCACCCCTGAATCGTTTCTCGACAAGCAAATGAAGCCTGTCCTTCAGCGCATCCATCCGGATATGATCCACCACTTCATTGACAAAAGCGAACATCAGCAGCAAGCGCGCCTCTTTCAGGCTGACACCCCGCTGCTGCATATAAAACAGTGCATTTTCATCCAGCTGTCCTACCGTCGCTCCATGCGAACACTTCACGTCGTCAGCATAAATCTCCAACTGAGGCTGCGTGTACATGCGCGACTCCCGGGTGGCACACAAGTTGCGGTTTGTCTGCTGCGAATTGGTATGCTGTGCTCCCTCGCGCACAAGCACTTTGCCTGCAAAAGCGCCCACCGCCTGATCGTCAAGCACGTATTTAAACAACTCGTTGCTCGTACAGTCGGGCACCTGATGATCGATGAATGTATTGTTGTCCACCTGCTCGTTCTTGTCGGCAATGGCCATTCCGCACAGACACACCTCCGCACCTCTTCCTGCCAGCTGCACCTCTGTCGTATTCCGTGTCGTTCCGTTATGCAAGGTCATTCCATTCAACAGCACATTGCTTCCTGCCTCCTGTCTGACATAAAGGTTGCTGAAACGTACGGTGCTGTTGTGCGTTTCCTCCAGTTCGTAGAAGTCAAAAACAGCTCCTTCACCTGCAAACACTTCCACAACCTGTGTGGACAGAAAATTAACCTCATCCATTGCATGGTCGCAGACAAGCATCTTGGCCTGAGCTCCGGCCTCCAGCACAATCAGGATACGGCGGTTCACCATAAAGTTGACGTCGGCTCGCAGAATATTGACCAACTGAATCGGACGCTCAACCACCGTATGCTTAGGAATGTAAACAAGTACGCCGTCTTGGGCAAACATCGTGTTGAAAGCCGTAACAGCATCTTTCGACGTATCGGCAAGCTTGCCATAATATCCTTTCACCAGCTCAGGATGAGCCTCCGCCATATCCTTCAGACTTCCCACAATCACCCCCTCGGGCAATTGGGCCGAAGGGTGCACATGCTTGTCAAACGAATCATTCACTACAAAATAGAGTGATGTACTCATATTGGGCACATCGCACTTGAACACCTCATACGGATTGACAGGAAACTCAAGCCGGTTCAGATTCAAGCCGTAATCAGGCTCAAAAAACTTGCCGACATCCGTATATTTATATTTCTCCTGCTTACGGGTCGGGAAGCCCTGTCTTTCGAAGTCAGCAAAAGCCTTTGCTCTGGGAGCATTCAGAATGTCGGCACTCTGCTGGCAAATCAAAGCCTCATATTGTGTAAACAGGTCGATGTATTGTTGTTCGGCTGCCATATTCATTCTCCTAATTCTTTCTTTATCCAATCGTAACCCTTTTCTTCCAGTTCCAGTGCCAGTTCCGGTCCGGCCGTTTTTACAATGCGTCCCTTATACAGCACATGCACGATATCGGGCTTGATGTAATCAAGCAAACGCTGGTAATGCGTGATGACAATGCAGCTTGTTTCCGGGGTTTTCAGCTTGTTTACCCCCTCAGCCACAATGCGGAGCGCATCAATGTCAAGTCCGGAATCCGTTTCGTCAAGGATGCTCAGCTTAGGTTCAAGCATAGCCATCTGGAAGATTTCGTTACGCTTCTTTTCTCCCCCCGAGAATCCTTCATTCACCGAGCGGTTGGCAAGTTTGCTGTCAAGTTCTACAATCTCGCGCTTCTGGCGCATAAGCTTCAAGAATTCGCTGGCTGTCAATGCCGGCAGTCCCCGATACTTGCGCTGCTCATTCACAGCCGTACGCATAAAGTTCACCATGCTCACTCCGGGAATCTCCACCGGATACTGGAAAGAAAGGAAAAGCCCCTCGTGACTTCTGTCTGCAGGCGACATGGCCAGCAAGTCTTTTCCATCAAAAGAAACACTTCCCTTTGTCACTTCATAAGCCGGATGTCCGACAAGCACATTGCTCAACGTACTTTTTCCCGAGCCGTTCGGCCCCATTATGGCATGCACTTCACCCGACTTTACGGTCAGATTGATACCCTTCAATATCTCTTTGCCATTGATGCTGGCATGTAAATCTTTAATTTCTAACATCTCAAAAAAATGAACAATTTATAATTAATAACTCAATCATCCCACACTTCCCTCTAGCGAAACCGACAAAAGCTTCTGAGCCTCCACGGCAAACTCCATCGGCAGCTTGTTAAGCACCTCCTTGGCATAGCCGTTCACGATCAAGCCTACGGCATCTTCTGTAGGAATGCCCCGCTGGTTACAGTAAAAAATCTGGTCCTCGGATATTTTGGAAGTTGTAGCCTCGTGTTCAACCACTGCTGTTTCATTATGGATATCCATATAAGGGAAAGTATGTGCTCCGCACAGGCTGCCCAACAGCAAAGAATCACACTGGCTATAGTTGCGGGCATTGTCCGCCCTTTCAGAAACCCTCACCAGCCCTCGGTAAGAATTCTGGCTTCTTCCTGCACTGATGCCTTTGCTCACAATCGTAGAGCGAGTGTTTTTCCCGAGATGAATCATTTTCGTGCCCGTATCAGCCTGCTGGAAATTGTTGGTCACTGCGACAGAATAAAACTCGGCGGTCGAATCATCCCCGCTCAATATACAGCTTGGATATTTCCACGTGATGGCCGATCCGGTTTCAACCTGCGTCCACGAAAGCTTGCTTCCGACACCCTTGCAGTTGCCTCGCTTCGTCACGAAATTATAAACGCCGCCTTTTCCTTCGGCATCGCCCGGATACCAGTTCTGAACAGTTGAATACTTTACTTCCGCATGATCAAGAACCACAATCTCAACAATAGCTGCATGAAGCTGGTTCTCGTCACGCATTGGAGCCGTACACCCTTCCAGATAAGACACATAGCTGTCATCGTCTGCAATAATCAAAGTCCGTTCAAACTGCCCGGTATTTGCCGCATTGATTCTGAAATAGGTCGACAGCTCCATCGGGCAACGAACCCCTTTCGGAATATACACGAACGATCCGTCGCTGAAAACCGCCGAGTTCAGCGCAGCAAAGAAATTGTCACGATAACCGACAACGGAACCCAGGTATTTTTTCACCAGATCCGGATGTTCACGCACAGCCTCGCTGATGGAACAGAAGATGATGCCTTTCTCCATCAAGGTTTCCTTGAAAGTAGTCTTTACGGAAACGGAGTCCATCACAGCATCTACGGCCATACCGCTCAAGGCCAGACGCTCTTCAAGCGGTATTCCCAGTTTGTCAAACGTCTTCAACAGCTCAGGGTCAATGTCATCCACCGACTTCGGCCCTTCTTTCTTCTTCGTAGGATCAGCGTAATAGGAAATAGCCTGATAATCGATTTCCGGAATTGTCAGATGCGCCCATGTCGGCATTTCAAGCGTCTGCCAGTAACGGAAAGCCTTCAGACGGAAATCCAGCAACCAGTCGGGCTCGCCCTTCTTAGAAGATATCAAACGGACAACGTCTTCATTCAGTCCTTTCTCGATGATATCCGTGTGAACATCCGTAGTGAAACCGTACTTATACTTCTCCTGCGTCAGTTCCTTCACATATTTATTGGATTCTATTTGCATATTCTTTTTTCTATATATTAATATCTGTTGTTTCAATTAAATCCTTCACCGCTTCTTTCACCACAGGATAAAAAACATCAGAAAAAGAAGCTATCGGATAATACAACAAAGAACGCTGCTTTGCTGTTTCATGAATTAAAAAATCTTTAGAGTCGGCAAACTCAATGAAATGGATTGCCAGGCTGATGAAAAAAGCGTATTTGACCAGTCCCATAAATGCGCCAGACAGACGGTTTACAAAGCCTAAACTGATGGCGTCAAACATCCTGGTGAGGAGTGAAGCGAGAATGGAAAGAGCAAACGGAACCAGTATCCAAATCAAGAAGAAAGACAAGATCTGAGCAAAAGTAACCGAACTTCCCACTGCCTCGGCAAGCTGCTCGCCTACAGTTACAAAAAGGGCACGGGCTATAAGCAGGCCGGCTATAAGGCCAACCAGAGAAGCAAGCTGTCTGAAGAAACCTTTCATGAATCCCATCACAAAGCCTATGCCCAGAAAAACGGCAATAATCCAATCAAGCGCCTCCATATGCCAAAAACAAAAGCGCAGACTACACAGACCACACGGAACCTCTTGCAAGTTGTCAGTGGAGTCAATGTAATCTGCCCTTATCTGCCAATAATCTGTCTATAATTATTTACAAAGTTTGTTTTACTTCAACTTCTTCATACGTTTCAATCACATCGCCCACCTTCAAGTCGTTGCAGTTTGTCAGGCTGATACCGCACTCAAAGTTGGTGCCGACTTCCTTCACATCGTCCTTGAAACGTTTAAGCGCATTGATCGAACCCGTATAAACCACGATGCCATCGCGGATCAGCCGAGCCTTGTCCGTACGTTTCACCTTTCCTGTCTTCACCATCGCACCGGCAACCATACCGACCTTGCTGATGTTGAACACTTCGCGAACTTCAACCGTTGCAGTAACCTGTTCCTTAACCGTAGGAGCCAGCATTCCTTCCATTGCAGACTTCACTTCCTCTATCGCATCATAAATGATGGAATATTTGCGGATATCTACACCTTCCTGCTCAGCCAGCTTAGCCGCGTTGCTGGAAGGACGAACTTGGAATCCTACGATAATAGCATTCGAAGCGGCAGCCAGCGAAACATCCGACTCGGAAATCTGGCCTACCCCCTTATGTATCACATTCACCTGAATCTGCTCGGTAGACAACTTGATCAGCGAATCGCTAAGAGCCTCAACCGATCCGTCAACGTCACCTTTCACAATGACATTCAGTTCATGGAAGTCGCCCAAAGCCAAACGGCGTCCCACCTCATCAAGCGTAAGCATTTTCTGAGTACGCAGTCCCTGTTCACGCTGCAACTGTTCGCGCTTGTTTGCAATTTCACGCGCTTCCTGTTCGGTTTCAAACACATGGAAGGTATCACCCGCCGCCGGAGCTCCGTTCAGTCCCAGAATCAGCACCGGTTCAGACGGACCGGCTTGCTTCATGCGCTGATTCCGTTCATTAAACATCGCCTTCACCTTTCCGTATGACGTTCCGGCCAGAACGATATCACCGACATGCAATGTTCCGTTAGAAACGAGCACTGTAGCCACATATCCGCGTCCCTTGTCAAGCGACGATTCTATGATAGACCCCGTAGCCTTACGGTTAGGGTTGGCTTTCAGTTCAAGCATCTCAGCTTCCAGAAGCACCTTTTCAAGCAGTTCTTTCACGCCGATCCCTTTCTTGGCTGAAATATCCTGCGACTGGTATTTGCCGCCCCATTCTTCAACCAGGAAGTTCATATTGGCAAGTTCCTCCTTGATTTTGTCCGGATTGGCATTCGGCTTGTCAATCTTGTTGATGGCAAACACGATCGGAACACCTGCCGCCATCGCATGATTGATGGCTTCTTTGGTTTGCGGCATCACATTGTCGTCGGCAGCCACGATGATGATAACCACATCCGTAACCTTGGCGCCACGGGCACGCATGGCCGTAAAAGCCTCATGACCCGGCGTATCAAGGAACGTAATGTGACGTCCGTCTTCGAGCTGCACATTATATGCACCGATGTGCTGGGTGATTCCGCCCGCCTCACCGGCAATAACATTGGCCTTGCGGATATAGTCGAGCAGCGAAGTCTTGCCATGGTCAACATGTCCCATCACCGTAACGATAGGCGGACGCGGAACCAGATCCTCTTCGGCGTCAGCTTCCTCTTCAACGGCTTGCGCCACATCAGCGCTGATATATTCGGTCTTGAATCCGAATTCTTCGGCCACAAGATTGATTGTTTCAGCATCAAGACGCTGGTTGATAGACACCATGATGCCCACACTCATACAGGTAGAGATGACCTGAGTGACCGAAACATTCATCATGTTTGCCAGCTCGTTTGCCGTAACGAATTCCGTAAGCTTCAACACCTTGCTTTCTTCCTGTTCCAGCTCTTCCTGCTCCATCTGCCGGGTCTGCAAGGTTTCACGCTTTTCCTTGCGGTACTTGGCCGCCTTGTTCTTTCCCTTGTTTGTCAGACGCGCAAGCGTTTCTTTCACCTGCTTTGCCACATCCTCGTCGCTCACTTCCTGCTTGATGACAGGCTTCTTGAACTTGTCCTTGTTATGCTTTCCGCCCTGAGCAGCGTTTTTCGCAGATTTTTCATTGCGCGGCTGCACACCCACATTTCCGGCAGGCACATTATTGATATCCACGCGCTCCTTGTTGATGCGGTTACGCTTTTTCTTTCTCGACGCATTATCGTCAGATCCGAACTTGTCGGTCCGGTCATCCCCTTTGCGTATTTCCTTGATAATGGCGTCCTTCATCTGTTTGCGCTGCTCCAAACGCTGTTTGTCCTTCTCCTCCCGTTCTTTCCTCTTTTCTTCTTTAGACTTCTTTTTGGGGCGAGTAGACTGATTCAAAGCAGCCAGATCAATCTGTCCCACGACATTGATTTTCGATTTAAATTCGGTGGGGCGAATCTTGAAAATCTCTCCGCTTTTTTTCTCTGTCGTTTCAGACTGCACTTCTTCTGTCGTTTTTTTCTGTTCTTCCATCAAATCTGTCTTCATATCTTCAGCCTGCATTTCCGGCTGTTTCAAATCTTCCTTCTTATCTTCTTGAGGCAACTGTTTTTCATTTTCCTTTTCAGAATCCGCTTCAACCGCTGCACTTCTTTCGTTGTCGGCCGCCATTTTCTCCGGCGCATTGTCCGGCGCCTTGTCTGCCGGAACGGCCTTTGCCTGCTTCCTGCCGATCTCATCCAAATCAATTCTTCCCACTGTCTTCACCTTCGGACGGATTTCTTCAGGGACAACCGTACTTATCACTTCATTCTTGCCGTTTTTAGGCTGAATATCATCAATAGAAACAGACGCTTTATTGCGATCCTTGTTTTGCCGTTCCTGAATGAACTTTTCAGACTCTATTTTCAAATCCTTATCCTTGCTGAACTCCTTCACGAGCACAGCATACTGTTCGTCTGTTATTTTTGTGTTCGGATTGGCTTCTACAGTGTATCCTTTCTTCTGCAAGAAATCAACCACCGTGGCAATGCCCACATTTAAATCTCTTGTTACTTTATTCAATCTTATCATAAAAGTCATTTTTTAATAGAGTTCGAAAATTTCATTTCAGTCACACAGCAAGTTCCAAAGGAAGGCAGGCTATTCTGCATCCTACAGACAGCTGCTTTATTTCTCGAACTCCGCCTTTAAAATTTTCAACACATCATCCACCGTATTCTCTTCCAGGTCGGCCTGTTCAATCAGCATTTCCCTCGGAGCATTCAGCACGCTCTTGGCGGTTTCCAGTCCGATGCCCTTGATGGCATTGATCACCCACTCGTCTATTTCATCCTTAAACTCGTCAAGATAAATATCCTCGTCGGCGGCAGCTTCTTCATCCAGCTCACGATAAACGTCGATCGTGTATTCCGTCAGCATACTGGCAAGCTTGATGTTCAATCCGTTCTTTCCGATTGCCAGAGAAACTTCCTCGGGCTTCAGGTAAACTTCAGCCTTTCTGTCTTCTTCATGCATCACGATGGAAGAAACCTTTGCCGGACTCAGCGCGCGCTGGATGAACAGCTGGATGTTCGAAGTGTAATTGATGACGTCAATGTTCTCATTGCGGAGCTCACGCACAATCCCGTGGATACGTGATCCCTTCACTCCGACGCAGGCACCTACAGGGTCGATGCGTTCATCGTAGGACTCCACTGCAATCTTGGCTCTTTCGCCCGGAATGCGGGCAATCTTCTTGATCGTGATCAGTCCGTCGTTGATTTCCGGAACTTCCTGTTCAAACAGACGCTGCAAGAACACCGGAGAAGTGCGGCTCAATATAATCTTCGGATTGTTGTTCTTGTTGTCGACGCGCGCCACTACCGCACGCACCGTTTCGCCCTTGCGGTAGAAGTCGCTCGGTATTTGCTCCAGCTTCGGAAGAAGCAGTTCGTTTCCTTCATCATCGAGCAGCAGAATCTCCTTTTTCCATATCTGGTAAACTTCTGCGCTCACGATTGTGCCGACTTTATCGATATACTTGTTATACAGGCTGTCTTTCTCGAGTTCAAGAACTTTAGAGGCCAGCGTCTGGCGAAGGTTCAGGATGGCGCGGCGGCCAAACTTCTCGAAGATAACCTCGTCGGTCACCTCTTCTCCCACTTCATACGACGCGTCGATTTTGCGGGCTTCGGACAAGGATATCTGCATGTTCGGATTCGTAAGCTCATCGTCTGCCACTACCTCCCGGTTTCTCCAAATCTCAAAGTCACCCTTATCCGGATTAACGATTACATCGTAATTTTCATCCGTTCCAAACATTTTCGCGATTACGCTGCGGAAAGATTCCTCCAGCACGCTGACCAGCGTAGTGCGGTCAATATTCTTCAATTCCTTGAATTCCGAAAACGTATCAACCAAGCTGACTGTTTCTTCTTTTTTGGCCATAATTATTTAAAGCTTATTAAGTATTTGGTGTATTTTATTTCATCGTAAGCAAAAGTCACATTCTGTTCAACCAGCTTGGGACGCTTGGCTCCTTCAAGACGGACTTTCACTTCCATCGTTATCGTAAAATTGTCCTCGTTTGCGTCAGCCAGCGTACCGACCCATTTCTTGCCGTTATTATCCATCACTTCCACATCGTTTCCGACGTGAACCTGATACTGCCTGAGCACCTTGAACGGCTGTCCGATTCCGGCAGATCCCACTTCCAGTTCATAATCTTCTTCATCACGGTCCAGCTTCGACTCGATATAGCGGCTAAGTTCCACGCAATCGTCAATCCACACTCCATCCGCATGGTCTATTTCAACCAGAATCTTGTCATCCGGACTAATCGTCAGGTCAACCAGAAAATAGTCCTTATCTTCCAGCCATTCATTTACAATACGGGCTACAACGTTTTTGTCTATCATGAATCAATTTTTAAGAATAAAAAAAGGAGCTTCATCGCCCCTCCACCATTCATCCATTCGCGGCAAAGATACAAATAATATGCTGCACTGCAAAATATTAGGACAATTTTCATGTGATAAAGGAGAACGAAGCAGAAACAAACAAAAAACGAAGACCGGAGTAAACCAATCTTCGCTTCTGTCGGAATGAGGCGACTCGAACGCCCGACCCCTACGTCCCGAACGTAGTGCGCTACCAACTGCGCTACATTCCGAAAGCAATTCCTTTCTGATTGCGGTTGCAAAGGTATGCACTTTTTTTCATCCGCCCAAACTTTTCCGCAACTTTTTTCAAAAAACTTTACAACCCCTATACGGACGCCACCCGCTCCGGAAACTGAAACCGGACAGCAGGCTGCAAATAACATTTTGACACAATGACACTCCCGGCCTGCAGGAGCAGGATATACGATCCCGGCAGAAGGCCCGGCGAGAAAAACCACAAGGAGAACCGCCGACACATTTTCAGTATGCCGGGAAATCGGCAACTTTGCTTTCACCAATCCTCCAGCAGACAGCTTATGCCTCTTCCCCTGTCACGCAACTGCGCCTTTCACTTTCCTTCTGCTTTATCCGCATATCCATCCGGATTCTGCAATCTGGAGAAAGAACAGCGTTTTCAAAGCCCTTTCTCAAAGACAACGGGACACTTTTACCGCAACAACCTATCATCTTCCAGCAAATATCCCAACACACTTCACAAAATGTCGGGACATTTTCAGCAAAAAAACCTGACGATTCCAACCGGATTTTCAGACACACCCCCTCCAAAAACCCTTTGAAAGGGGCAAGCGTTTTGCTTTCCTTAAGAAAAGAAAGCTGCCTTGTCATTTCACAGAGAGTGCCCTATCAGAAAAATCCGCCTCAGAACTACAGAATGCAAATAAAACATCTCTTCCGAAAACAAAAAGACACCTGCGGATTCGAGCGGCACAAAAAAATCATGTTCTTTTTTGCCTCAAAAATTTGTCCATTAATTTATTTCAACTATCTTTGCAGCGCAATTGAAAAAGGTGCCATAGCTCAGTTGGTAGAGCAAAGGACTGAAAATCCTTGTGTCCCCGGTTCGATTCCTGGTGGCACCACTTAATAATCAGAGAGTTACAGTAATGTAGCTCTCTTTTTTTATGGTCAAATATGGCTAAAACAGGGAAATGTTTTCTCCAATGTTTTACCTAAAATGACTACAGTAGATGTTATCTGTTACAAGTACAAACCCCTGAAAACAGGAGAGTTACCCCTAAAGATTAAAGTCTGCAAGGACAGAAAGACAAGGTATATCAATCTTGGTGTTTCTACCAAAGCAGAGTATTGGGACTTTGAGAAGAACCAACCTAAATCCACCTGCCCAGACAGAGAGTTACTTGAGAAGCTCATATCCAGTAAGATAAGTGAAGTAAAGAGCAAGATAGTGGAGTTAAAATCAGAGGATAAGGAGTTTTCAGCCACTACACTTGTTGATAAGGTTTCCAATCCTGTAAGGCTTGTGATGTTGGAGAGCTGTTCAAACAGTATCTGTCACGTCTTGAAGAGGAAAAGAGAACTGGTTACAGGCTCTCCATACAGCAAACTTATAATTCCCTAATCAAATCCAACAGGCATCTTGATATTCCTTTCTCTGAAATGGATTGCAACTGGCTGAGGAGATATGAGACTTGGCTGAGGAAGCAGAGCAAGTCAGAGAACACCATTGGCATAAGATTCAGGAACATCAGAACCATCTTCAACCTTGCAATAGACATGGAACTTGTCAAGCAGGAGGACTATCCTTTCAAGAAGTTCAAGGTATCAAAGCTGCACCAAGAAACAGCCAAGAGAGCCTTAAGCAAGGATGAGATACTTGCTGTGTAAATTATCCAACTAAAGGCAAGAACTTCTATACAAGGCTTGCAGTGGCTTTATCCCAAATCGGTCATTAGGATTTCCCAGTGTTGTATGGCAATGAGAAGTCCTTTAATTTCTCCCAGATGGACAGGAAAGACTGCCTTGTTTTTAAAGACCTTGCCAGATAGAGGATATGCTTGTCCTTTGTTTTGCCCAAATAAGCCGGTGTTGAGATTAACTCGTATCGGATAGTTTTGAGGAACTTTTTTTTGTCGGAGTTGATAAGTGCATGACGGAACAGCGGCATGAAGTTATATGCCATGACAATAAAGCCCCCACATGCTTCAGTCGCCCAGAAGTTGTTCGCAGCAAAGTCATCAATGGAGAAGTCATGCTTTAACTCCTTGATTCTGTTTTCGGAATCCGCTCTTCCGCGATACGAATCGTACACAATCCTGGCGGGCAGTCCGAGATTGGTGACAAAGCAACTGTAACGGTATCTGCCAAAATCGTTCCCGTCCTCGAAAAGTTCCAGTTGCCTGACCCGTTTGCCGGCAGCTTGCGGACGTTTTTCTATTTCCTGTCTTACCATTACTATACGTCTTGGCTTGTCCCAGCTGTCCGCATTATATGTCGTTTCGGATATTTCCAGACCTTCCGCCACTTCCACCCATGCGTGTTCATGGGTGAGGCTGCATTTGATACGGTTGTTGAACCGGCAGGCTATAATGTAGTTTAAATGCTTGTCTTCCAGATGGTCAAGTATCTCCTTCGTAAAGAACCCGCTGTCCATGCGGATCAGTCCAGCTGTCTTGTTACGGAGTCTTGAGAGGGTGTCCTCAAGAAAGGAAAGGCAATTGCTGCTTGATGCCGTGTTTCCAGGGCGTAGCCAGTAGTTCGCTATCATTCTTATATCCGAGACGAAGGCGAGAAGAGGATGGTGTGACGGGCGGCCGGGACGCTTGGGGTTGTACCCTTTGACAGCCCCCTTCTGATTGCCCTCACGGACCATTACCGTAGAGTCAAAGTCCAATGTGCAATTGTCAAACAACAGTTCCGAGAAGAACCGGCTGAACAGTTCGCCGAACACACGCTGACTGACGGCCTGTGAGAACTTGTTGAAATAACGCTGGCAAGCCCTATGATCCGCTCCGCGCTCCCATCCAAGCAACTTGCAGAGCGCCGTGTCATAACGCACCACGTCAAGATGCCCGAAACAGCTTGCACCACACCATACACCCGCAAACAGCCCTAATATGAGCTGAAGCGGTTTATAACCCCTGTTGGAACCTTGAACCGGAATGCCGCTTTGTTCAAGATGCTCATCGAAATGGCATCTCTCAAGCATCTTGAAGAACAGGGAAAGACCGCCAAAAGGGGTTATCTCCTTGTTTACGAACTTTATGTCACAATCTCCCATCAAATTTTATAGGCTTTTAATCGTGGTAAAGGTAGCAAATAACTATGAACCAACTATATACAACCACATCTTTCTAATGGCGGTCATTAGAAATAGTGCTAACTCCGGCTCTAATGACCGATTTGGGTTAAAGTAATAGGATACTATTTCTAATTGGCAAGACTAGAATTGCATTTTGAAAGTCCTATTTTCTCTATTTTTCAAGGTGTTACCTTTGGCATTACAAGTGAAATATGCTATTTTTGCAAATAAGGATAGCGTTCTTTTGATTGATACAGGACATTACAAGATAGAAAGCTTGCTGGTTTCTATGCCGTTACCAGTCAAGTTAATAGCCTTTGTTAATTTCTTGTTCCAATGAGTTAAAATGCTATACCTTCTCAAACATCCTCAACCTTTTGCTTTGCTTCTTGCACATAATCAATGCAAACGGTGCAGATTGTGAGAGAAATTCTATGACTAAAATTTGAATAATATAATGGTGGATAATAGTCAAATCAAGCAGAATTTGGTGAGATGCAATAAAATCATCGAATATATTCGAAGTAATATTAATAGTGGAAAATGTAAAACGTGTGTTTTTTGTAAAGAGTTGACAAACTTACATCAAGCGTTAATCTGTTTAACAGAGAGCCTCCGAGAAAAATTTCCGATAGAAGCAGAGTTCCTACAAGGATATTTGGTTAGCCTGGTAGGAGTTCGGACAATCAATCCTTATGATTTTGGTGGTATTCTTGCTGTTGTCAATATGATTAGTATAAAATATGAGAGGTATGCTACAACACTTAATAAGGTAAATCCAACAATTAAGAAAAAGAAAATATTTATTAGTCATGCTTCAAAAGATAAAGCACTTATCCAAGCCTTTGTTGACGATATTCTACAATTAGGAACAGGTATTGATGCCAATGATATATTTTGCACCTCAATTGAAGATATGGCGATAAAAAATGGAGAAGATATAAGGAAGCATATTCAAGAAAATATTAGGTGTGTCGATTTTTCATTTTTGATAATCTCGAAAAATTATAAGGCAAGTGAAATTTGTTTGAATGAGATGGGGGCTGTTTGGGCATATGACAATAATGTCAAGTTGTATCTATTACCTAATACGGACTTTGACAATATTGGCTGGTTATATAATACAAGAATTGCTGAAAAAATTGACAACTCCATTGCTTTAGACGAATTGCATGAACAATTGCAGAAGTATTATTCTTTGCAAAATTCTTCAATTAAGAATTGGAGTAGGCAACGAGAAAAATTTCTCAATGAAATCAAAACAATTAAATTGTAATACATTATATTTTAGAAATATGCAATATAAAATACTCCTTGTGAAATAAAGAAAAACAAGAGTTGTAATAAATGCAGTTTATCATTGAGCAATATACACATAAAATCTCATAATTTTTATGCTTACCGAATCCCAAAACATAGAGTTCAAAGAATCTTGGCGTGACGAATACCAAAAATGGATTTGTGGCTTTGCCAATGCACAAGGCGGTACGTTGTATATCGGTCTGCGTGATAATGGTGAAGTGTACGGTGTACAGGATGCCAAGAAACTGATGGAGGATATTCCGAACAAGGTGCGTGACATGATGGGTATCTTGGTGGAAGTTAATTTGAGAGAAAAGAACGAAAAGCAATATCTGGAGATTGTGACGGATGCCTATCCTTATCCTATCAGTTTCCGTGGGAAGTATTATCAGCGAAGCGGTGCGACCAATCAGGAACTGAAAGGGGTAGCACTCGACCGTTTCATGCTTCGCAAGCAAGGGAAAACATGGGACGGTGTGCCCGTACCTTATCTGAAAGCGAAAGACTTGGATAATGCAACATTCGATTTGTTCCGCAAGTATGCCAAACGGAGCGGACGTATGGAGGAAGCGGACTTAATGGACGGTAATCACGGATTATTGGAGAAACTGCGGCTCTATGAGGGCAGTTATTTGAAACGTGCTGCCGCTTTGTTGTTCCATTCCGACCCGGAACAATATGTGACCGGAGCATTTGTAAAGGTCGGTTTCTTCCGCGAAGGCATGGATTTGGTATATCAAGATGAAGTGCATGGTAATCTGTTCCAGCAAATTGTGAAGCTAATGGACTTACTGTGTACCAAATACATGAAAGCCATCATTACCTATGAGGGCATCCAACGGATAGAGACATTGCCTATGCCTCGTGAGGCTCTGCGTGAGGCGTTATTAAATGCCTGCATCAACAAAGACTATGCAGAACCTTCTCCCATCCAAATCCGCGTGTATGAGAATAAGTTGGAGATAATAAACGGTGGAGTGTTGCCCGAAGGATGGACTGTGGAAACCTTATTGTCTTCTCATCGGAGTATGCCTTACAACCCCGATATAGCCAACACATTCTTCCGTGCCGGTGAGATTGAGGCATGGGGACGCGGCATTGAGCGTATCATCACGGCTTGCAAGAATGACGGTTTTTCCACGCCAGAGTTCCGCTATGATGCTTCGGGTATATGGACAACTTTTAAGTTTGAGTACCCGGAAAGAGCGACAATCCAAAGCGACCGGAAGACTACCCAAAAGACTACCCAAAAGACTACCCAAAAGGCCATACAAAATCTGACGGAACAACAACAAGCTATACTGTCATTCTTAAAAGAACATCCGGAAGCGACCCGAAAAGAAATCAGCGAGAGCCTTTCCGGCATTACGGAGGATGGCGTAAAGTACAATCTTTCCCGGCTGCAAGAACTGGGGTTGTTGAAACGCATAGGAGGCAGGAAACAAGGATATTGGCAAATTATAGAATAAAAAAAGGATTATGGATGATTTGGAAGAATCTGAAAGTTGGCACGAGGATTTGATGGCATGGGAACGCTTTCAAGACGAGCTTGAAAGAATCAAAGGAGGAAATACCTATGATGGCTTGCACGACTTTGAGGATAAAAGCTTATCTTCGCAGCAGGAAACCTCCACGCAATCTGACGCAGAACGCTGCAACAATCCGGTGGAGCAATAGCGGGAGATTACGCTACTTGCAGAAAGATAAATCAAAGATATTCAGTCACTTGAATCAATAGTTCGATTCCTGGTGGAACCACTTGATAATCAGATAGTTACAGCAATATAGCTCTCTTTTTTATTGTTTT